>JANNKG010000240.1:0-10021 GCA_031396185.1 Burkholderiales bacterium
TGAAGCACGAGGAGACCGGCGCCGAAGTCGGGCCCGACGAGAAGGGCGTGCTCACCATCGTGCCGCCGCTTCCGCCCGGGGCAATGACGACCATCTGGGGTGACGACCAGCGCTACGTCGACACTTACTACAAGTCGTTTACCGACGAGATGGTCTATACGACGTTCGATTGGGCCACGCGCGACGCCGACGGGTACTACTTCGTGCTCGGGCGTACCGATGACGTGATCAATGTCGCGGGACACCGGCTGGGCACGCGCGAGATCGAGGAGGCGGTGCAGGCACACGCGGGCGTGGCGGAGGTTGCCGTCGTGGGCGTGGCCGACGCGGTGAAGGGGCAGGTGCCGGTGGCCTTCGTGGTGGTGAAGGACGCGTCCAGTGCCGCCACCAAAGATCTCGCCGCCGCGCTGGAGCGCGAGATCATGGCCACCGTCGACCGCGAAATCGGTGCCATCGCGCGCCCGGCCCGGGTGTGCTTCGTGACGCTGCTGCCGAAGACGCGCTCGGGAAAGCTCCTGCGCCGCTCGATCCAGGCGATCTGCGAGGGCCGCGACCCCGGCGACCTCACCACCATCGAGGATCCGGGGGCGCTCGATCAGATTCGAACCGCGCTCAGGTGATTGGATCCCCGCCCGAGCCTGCCCTCGAGCGTTCTAGTCGGGGGCGGGGATGACGCTGCTGCCGGCGGCAAAGCCGCCAGCGCATCGTCACTTCTTGCAGGGCCCGAGGTAGCGGCCTTCCATCTTCTGGGTCATGTTCATGACCTGGCCGCCCTGGTTCATCGCCATCTTCATGTCCATGTTGAAGCCGTCGTTGGTGAAGGTGATCTTGTTGTCGGCCTTCATCGCCGGATCGCCCTTGCACTCCATCGTGTAGGTGGCGGTGTTACCCGACATTTTCATGTTCTTGATCTCGCAGTTCTCGGGCTGCTTGCGGTCCTTGCTCTTGCCGAAGCCGCCGTCCTCGATATCCTTTTGCGAGACGCAGTTCTGGAAGGTGTGGGCCTGCTTGCCCATGCCCGGCGGCATGCCCGGCATCGATCCCATGTCCATCTCCATCTTGTATTCGTAGAGCCCGTCCTTCATTTTTCCCTTGAACCCGTCGAAGGGGCCGGCGTATGCGGCGGCGGAAAAGGCCGCGGCGAAAGCGGCGGCGAGCAGGGTCTTCTTCAGCATTGCGGCAACTCCTCCCATGGATGATGCGCCGAGAATACTAGAATACGAACCTATGGCAAGCCCTCTCCCGCTTCCCTACGATCGAGCGACGCGCTGCGCCGAGCGTTATGCATGGTTCGAGGCGATCCGCTCGATGGGCTGGGCGGTGTTCCTCGACAGCGGCGATCCGGCACGCTCGGGCGGACGCTACGACATCCTGGCGGCTGCGCCGCGCGCGGTGCTGGTATCTGCTCGGGAGCCATTCGCGGCAGCGCGCCGGCTCCTGGCGGGCGAATCGCCGCCGGCCGATGCGCAGGCGTGGCCGGTAAGCGGGGCGGCGATCGGCTACTTTGGCTACGAGGTGGGACGGCCGATGGCGGGCCTGGCTGTGCGCACGCTGTCCACCACCGCATTCATGCCCGAAGTTGCGATCGGCCTCTACGGCTGGACTGTGGTGGTCGACCACGCCGAGAAACGCGCCGCGATCACGTCGCTCGAGTCGGTGGGAGCGCCCGAGGTGGCGCAACTGCGCGAGCGCCTGCTTGCCGCCCGCGAGTCTCCCCCGCGGTCCTTCCGCGTCGGCGGCCCGATCGCCTCGACACTCGAGCGCGACGACTACCTGCCGCGTGCGCGCCGCGTGCTCGACTACATCGGCGCGGGCGACTGCTACCAGGCCAACCTCACCCGCGAATTCCACGCGCCCTGCTCGGGCGATCCGTGGGCGTTCTACCGCCACCTGCACGACACCAACCCGGCCCCGATGGGCGCATATCTCGAGTACCCCTTTGGCGCGGTGCTGTCGAGCTCGCCCGAGCGCCTGCTCGAGGTGAACGGCCGCGAAGCCCTGACGCGGCCGATCAAGGGCACCCGGAGGCGTCGTGCCGATCCGGTGCAGGACGCGGCCGCGGCAGCGGAGCTGCTGGCAAGCCCCAAGGACCGCGCGGAGAACGTCATGATCGTCGACCTGCTGCGCAACGACCTCGGACGGGTCTGCGAGACCGGCAGCGTGCGGGTGCGAGGCCTGTGCGAACTCGAGAGCTTCGCGACGGTGCACCACCTTGTTTCCACGATCACCGGACGGCTGGCGCCCGGGCGCGATGGCCTCGACGCGCTCGAGGCGTGCTTCCCCGGAGGCTCGATCACCGGCGCGCCCAAGCGACGCGCAATGGAGATCATCGACGAGCTGGAGCCCCATCGCCGCGAGGTGTATTGCGGCGCAATCGGCTACGTTGCCCCCGGGGGGCGGATGGACATGAACATCCCGATCCGCACCACGCTCGTCGCGCGCGGGGAGCTGCGCTTCTATGCGGGCGGGGGGATCGTCGCCGATTCGACGCCCGAGGACGAGTTCGAGGAAACCGAAATCAAAATCGCCGCCATCCGGCGGGCGGTGGCGGCGTTCAGCTTCGTCGCCGCTGCTTGAGAACCCCCCGGCGATGACCAACCCCAAATCGCAGTTGCGCCAGGAGATGATCGCCCGCCGCGACGCGCTCCCCGAAGTGGAGCGCGCACGCATTGCCGAATTGCTGACCGCGGCGCTCATCGACCTGCCGGAATACGCCGCCGCGCGTTCGGTCCTTGCCACCATGAGCATCGGCAGCGAGTGGAACACGCGCGCGTTCCTCGACCGTGCCCGCGCCGATGGCAAGGTCGTGGTGCTGCCGCGAATCTCCCCGCCGCCGAAGAGATTGCAGCTGCACGCGGTCGGCGATCTCGACCGGGACCTGGTGCCGGGCGTCTGGAACATCCCCGAGCCCGATCCTGAGCGTTGCCCGACGGTCGATTTCGGCAGCGTCGATTTCGCGCTGGTCCCGGCGCTTGCCGTCGATTCGGGGCGTTTCCGGCTGGGGTACGGCGCGGGATTCTTCGACAAGCTGCTCGCGGGACGCGCGGCGCGCCCGTTTTGCGTGACCGCACTCCCGGCCGCCTTCATCGTCGATCGCCTTCCGCACGAGTTCCACGATGTGCCCGTGGACCTGGTGGTGCGCGCGGGAGTGCCGAAAGCGCCGGGGAGGGACGCTTGAGCGCGCGGCTGATCGACGGCAAGGCGATCGCCGGGCGCATGCGCGCGGAACTCGCCGCGCGCGTGGCGCGGCTGAAAAGCGCGGGAATCACGCCGGGCCTTGCGGTGGTCATCGTCGGCGACGATCCGGCGAGCAAGGTGTACGTGCGCAACAAGGCGCGTGCCTGCGAGGCGATCGGCATGCACTCGGAAGTCCACGAGCTCTCCGCGGATATTTCGCAGGCGAACCTCGTCGCATTCGTGCGCCGCCTCGACGACAACGACGCCATCCACGGCATGCTGGTGCAGCTGCCGCTGCCGAAACACCTCGATGCGCGCGCGGTGATCGAAGCGATCTCGCCTCGGAAGGACGTCGACGGCTTTCATTACCAGAATGTGGGCGCGCTGGTGGTGGGTGAGCCGGCGTCCTACCCGTGCACGCCCTTGGGCGTGATGAAGATGCTCGAGCACGAGGGCGTCGCGGTGGAGGGTAGCCACGCGGTTGTCGTGGGCCGCTCCACCATCGTCGGCAAGCCGATGGCGCTCATGCTGCTCAACGCCGGCGCGACGGTCACGATCTGCCACTCGAAGACGCGCGACCTGGCGGCGATGACGCGCCAGGCCGACATCCTGGTGGCGGCCGTGGGCAAGGCGCGCATGATAGGCGCCGGAATGGTCAAGCCCGGCGCGGTGGTGATCGACGTGGGAATCAACCGGATGCCCGACGGCAAACTCGTCGGCGACGTGGACTTCGACGCGGTGGCGCCGGTGGCGTCCTTCATCACGCCGGTTCCCGGCGGCGTGGGTCCGATGACCATCGCGATGTTGCTCGGCAACACGGTGGCGGCGGCCGAAAGAGCCGGAAACCGGTTGGCACACGCCCAGACGAGGATCGCATGACGAGCCCTTACCAGACGGGATTGGAGCGCAACACCGCGAACTACACGCCGCTCACGCCGGTGTCGTTCCTGGCCAAGGCCGCCTACACCTACCCCCTGCGTGCGGCGATTGTCCATGGCGAAGTGCGGCGCACCTGGCGGGAAACCTATGCGCGTTGCCGGCGGCTCGCTTCGGCTCTGGCGAAACACGGCGTCAAGCGCGGCGACACCGTGGCCGCGATGCTGCCCAATGTTCCCGCCATGGTCGAACTGCATTTCGGCCCGGCGATGTTCGGCGCGGTGCTGTGCTCGCTCAACACGCGCCTGGATGCCGAAGCCATCGCGTTCATGCTCGACCACGGCGAGGCGAAGGTGCTGTTCACCGACCGGGAGTTTTCCGGCACGGTCGCGAAAGCCCTGGAGCTCGTCAAGGTGCCACCGCTGGTGGTCGATGTCGACGACGTTCTCTACGAGGGCGGGGAGGCGGTCGGAACGATCGAATACGAAGACTTCGTCGCCCAGGGCGACCCCGAATTCGAATGGCGCGCGCCGCCGGACGAGTGGGACGCGATCGCCCTCAACTACACGTCCGGCACCACCGGCAACCCGAAGGGCGTGGTCTACCACTACCGCGGCGCTTACCTGAACGCCATCAGCAACATCCTTGACTGGTCGATGCCGAAGCATGCGGTCTACCTGTGGACCCTGCCGATGTTTCACTGCAACGGCTGGTGCTTCAACTGGACGATCGCCGCCGCCGCCGGCACCAACGTGTGCCTGCGCAAGGTCGAGCCGGGCCTGATCCTCGGCCTGATCCGCGAACACCGGGTCACGCATTACTGTGGCGCCCCGATCGTGCACTCGATGCTGCTCAACGCGCCGGCCGACCTGAAGCAGGGCATCGACCACGAGGTGCATTGCCTGGTGGCGGCGGCGCCGCCGCCCGCCGCGGTGATCGAGGGCATGGGCAAGATGGGTTTCGACATCACGCACGTCTACGGCCTCACCGAGACCTACGGACCGGCGGCGGTGTGTGCCAAGCATCCCGAGTGGAGCGAACTCCCCCTCGAGGAGCAGGTGCGCCGCAACGGCCGGCAGGGGGTGGCGTATCTCCTCGAGGAGGAGATGGCGGTACTCGATCCCGACACACTTCGCCCGGTGCCCGCCGACGGCGAGACCATGGGCGAAATCATGTTTCGCGGCAACATCACCATGAAGGGCTACCTGAAGAATCCCTCCGCCACCGAGGAGGCGTTCCGCGGCGGCTGGTTCCACTCCGGCGACCTCGGGGTCATGCACCCCGACGGCTACGTGAAGATCAAGGACCGCTCCAAGGATGTGATCATCTCGGGCGGGGAGAACATCTCTTCCCAGGAGGTCGAGGACATCCTTCACGGCCATCCTGCGGTGATGATGGCCGCGGTGGTCGCGCAGCCCGATCCCAAGTGGGGCGAGACGCCGTGCGCGTTCATCGAGCTGAAGGAGGGCTCGTCGGCAAGCGCGGGGGAGATCATCGAGTTCTGCCGCGCCCGCATGGCGCGATTCAAGGCGCCCAAGACGGTTATCTTTGGCGTGCTACACAAGACCTCCACCGGCAAAGTGCAGAAGTTCGTGCTCCGCGAGCGCGCCAAGAGCACCGCCGCCATCGAATGATGCAAACCCCATGACCACCATGCGTGAAGGGGCGGTGAGGTGCCTGGATCCCCACGGGTTCCACTGGATGCGTTACGTGGAGTGGGGCGACTCGGGGAACCCGCGGGTGCTCGTGTGCGTGCACGGATTGACGCGCAATGGCCGCGACTTCGATGCGCTCGCTCGCGGGCTCGCCGATGCCTACCGGGTCGTGTGCCCCGACATCGTCGGCCGGGGCCGCAGCGACAGGCTGCGCAACTCCGCCGATTACACCTATCCCACCTACTGCACCGACCTGGCGACGCTGCTCGCGCAGCTCGGCGCGCAGACCTATGACTGGGTCGGCACCTCGATGGGCGGCATCCTCGGCATGATCCTCGCCGCCATGCCGGGCACGCCGGTGCGCAAGCTCGTGATGAATGACGTGGGCTGCCTCGTCCCCAAGGCCTCCCTCGAGCGCATCGGCAAGTACCTCGGCCAGGAGTCGCCCTACGACACCCTCGACGCGCTCGAAGCCGACATTCGTGCCGTGAGCCCCTTTGGCCCCCTCAGCGCGGAGCAGTGGCGCCACATCGCGCTCCATTCAGCCACGCGTGCCGAGGATGGCAAGTGGCGCTTTCGCTACGACCCGGGCATCGCGGTGAATTTCCATGCGGCGCCGCTGGCCGATGTGGACCTGCGCGGCTACTGGCAGCAGGTCAAGGGGCAGGCGCTGGTGATACGCGGGGAGCACTCCGACCTGCTGCTTGCGGAGACGCTCGAGGAGATGAAGCGCCGCCCGCGCACCGAGGCGCTGGTCATTGCCGACACCGGCCACTGCCCGATGCTGATGGACGATCATCAGGTGGGAGCGGTCCGGCGCTTCCTCCTGGGCTGAGGCCGGTCGATGGCGAGCGCGGCGCGTTACGACGCGGTGATCGTGGGCGCCGGTCACAACGGCCTCGCGTGCGCGTGTTACCTGGCGGCCGCGGGAATGAGCGTGTGCATGGTGGAGCGCCGCGCGGTCGTGGGCGGTGCAGCCGTCACCGAGGAGTTCCATCCTGGATTTCGCAACTCCACCGCAAGCTACACGGTGAGCCTGCTCAATCCCAAGGTGATCCGCGACCTGAGGCTTGCGGAGCATGGCCTGCGCGTGGTCGAGCGGCCGTTCTCCAATTTCCTGCCGCTCGCCGACGGCGGGTTCATCAAGGTGGGGGGAAGGCTCGAGGCTACGCAGCGCGAGGTGGCACGCTTCTCGCGCCGCGATGCCGAGCGCCTGCCCGCCTACTACGAGCGCCTCGAGACGGTCGCCGACGTGCTGCGCAGCCTGCTGCTCGAGACTCCCCCCAACGTCGGCGGCGGCATCCACGACCTGTTCCTCGCGTGGAAGGCGGGGCGCACGCTCAACGCATTGCCGATGCAGGCCAAGCGCGACGTGCTCGACCTCTTCACGATCTCGGCGGGCGAGTGGCTCGAGCGCTGGTTCGAGAGCGAGCCCATCAAGGCATGCTTCGGCTTCGACGCGGTGGTGGGGAATTTCGCGAGTCCCTACGCGGCCGGCTCGGCGTACGTGCTGCTGCACCACGTCTTCGGCGAGGTGAATGGCAAGAAGGGCACCTGGGGCCACGCCATCGGCGGCATGGGCGCGATTACGCAGGCGATGCGGCGCGAGGCCGAGGCGCGCGGGGTGGAGATTCGCACCGGGCAGGGCGTGGAGCGGGTGCTGGCGCGCGACGGCCGCGCGCACGGCATCGCCCTCGAGGGCGGGGAGGCGATCGAGGCGCGCTGCGTGATCTCCAACGCGCACCCGCGGGCGCTCCTCAAGTTGCTCGCCGAGGTGCCGGGCGAGTGGCGCGCGAGCTTCGAGAACTACCAGAGCGAGTCGGCAACGCTGCGCATGAACGTGGCGCTCTCCGAGCTGCCCGATTTCACCTGCCTGCCGGGCCGCGCCGCGCAGCCCCACCACAGCTCAGGGATCATCCTCGCGCCGTCGCTCGCGTTCATGGACGCGGCGCACGCAACCGCGCGCGAGGACGGCTGGTCGCGCCAGCCGATCGTGGAGATGCTGATTCCCAGCACGGTCGACGATTCCCTCGCACCCCCCGGGCAGCACGTAGCGAGCCTCTTCTGCCAGCATTTCCGCTACCAGTTGCCCGGCGGACGCAGTTGGGACGAGGAGCGCGATCGCGCGGCCGACGCGGTGATCGAGCAGGTGACGCGGTTCGCGCCCAACTTCAAGTCCGCGGTGCTGGGACGGCGCTGCCTCACCCCGCTCGACCTCGAGCGCGAGTTCGGGCTGGTGGGCGGCGACATTTTCCACGGCAAGCTCACGCTGAACCAGCTCTTCAGCGCGCGCCCCGTGCTGGGCCACGGCAACTACCGCATGCCGCTTGCGGGGCTATACCTGTGCGGCTCGGGAGCGCATCCCGGCGGGGGCGTCACCGGGGTGCCGGGTCACAACGCCGCGCGCGAGATCCTGCGCGACCGCAAGCGCCTGCGCTAGGGGTGCCAGCGCGGACTGCGCCTCTCGAAAAAGGCATCGACGCCTTCGCGTGCGATGTCGCTGTCCATGTTGCCCGCGATGGTGCGCGAGGCGTCGTCGTAGGCGCCCGCCAGCGGCGCTTCGAGCTGGCGGTAGAAAAGCGCCTTGCCGAGGGCGAGGGCGGCCCGCGGCTTGGCCTTGAGGTTGTTGGCGAGCTCGAGCGCGGTCTCCATGAGCTGCTCGTGGGGAGCGACGCGATTGACAAGCCCCCAGTCGAGCGCGGTGGGTGCGTCGATGAACTCCCCGGTGAAGAGCATCTCGGCCGCGCGCTTGCGCGACAGGTTGCGCGAGATCGGCACCGCGGGCGTCGAGCAGAAGAGGCCGAGGGTCACGCCCGAGGCCGCGAAGCGGGCGTTCTGGGAAGCGACGGCCAGGTCGCACTGCGCCACCAGCTGGCAGCCGGCAGCGGTCGCCAGGCCGTTCACCACGGCGATGACCGGCTGGGGTATGGCGATCAGCTTCTGCATCATCGCGCTGCAGGCGGCGAACAGTTTCTCGACCTCGCTGCGCGATCCGAGACCCCGCATCTCCTTCAGGTCGTGCCCCGAGCAAAACGCATTGCCTGCGCCGGTCACGAGAACAACCCGGACTGACTCGTCGACGGCGATGGCGTCCAGTTCCGCATCCAGGGCCGCCAGCAGCGCTGCCGACAAGGCGTTGTACTGCCGGGGCCGGTTGAGGGTCAGGGTTGCGACCTGCTCCACCGTGGTGCGCAACAGGGGGGGCGTAAGTGATTGATCGTTCATGATCTGCTCCGAAAAGCCTTGCCCGAGGATTATCACAGGAATAACATCGCCCTAGAGCCGGTTTCGCCCGCAAGGCGATCCTCATGGGAGGGCGGCTCCCAGGCAAAAAAACAAGGAAAAGCTCATGCATGAGCGCGCACGATTTCGCGTAGTGACTTTTGTTGCTTTATTCACCGCGTGGGCCTGCCTTCCGGCCGCCGCTGATCCCCAGGTTCTAGAGCGCGCCCGCGGCATGCTCGCTTCGGGCAATGCGCGCCAGGCGTACACGGAGCTGGAGCCGCTGCAGGACAGGCTGAGCGGACAGCCCGAGTTTGACTATCTGCTGGGTGTCTCGGCGCTCGACAGCGCCCGCAACGACGAGGCGATCGTGGCCTTCGAGCGCGTCCTGGCGATGGTCCCCGGCCATGCCGGCGCGCAGATGGATCTCGCGCGGGCGTATTACGCTTCCGGCTCGTACGACCTCGCCGAGGCGGGCTTCCTGCGGTTGCGGTCGGCGAACCCGCCACCGGCGGCCCAGCAGGCGATCAACCGATACCTCGAGGCCATCCAGGCACGCAAGCACCAGACCCAGGCGGGCTGGAGCGGCTTCGGCGAGCTGGGCCTGGGCTATGACTCGAATATCACCGGCGTACCCACCGATTTCGGCTCCGCCGCCCAGCAGGCGTTCAACCTGGTCGGAATCGAGCCCACGGGCAACGCGGTCAAGCGTTCAGCGGCGTTCATGCAGGGCGCCATTGGAGCGGAGTATTCGCGTCCGCTCAGCCGCGGCTTCAGCCTCTTTGCAGGCGGCGAGGCCAAAGGCCGCGCCTACCGTCAGGAGTCGGACTTCAACTCGGTGGCCGGCGAAGTGCGATTCGGCGGCGCGCTCAACAGCGGCCAGAACCAGTGGCGCACCACCGCTTCCTACCTGATGTTCAACCAGGAGGGCAGCGCTCCCGGTGATCCGAAGCAGACCAACGACCGGCGCATTGGCGGGATCACCTTCGACTGGCGCCACTCGATCAACACCAAGACCCAGGTGGGCGCCGCGGTGCAGGTGAACAGCATCAAGTTCCCCGAGAACCAGATCGAGGACTTCGACCAGATCT
>JANNKG010000245.1:0-3957 GCA_031396185.1 Burkholderiales bacterium
GGTCGCGCAACCCAGGGAAACAAACAGGTGATGGTCATCGGGGTCGACTACCGGGCAGCGCCGCAGGAGGTCGGGCTCGATCCTGATCAGATTGTCGCGGACTCGAAACTTCCAGCACTGGGTATTGTGGCTGGATGGCGCCAGTGTCGCGTAGCGAACGAGTTCACGCAGCAGCAGCGCCCGGTCGCCCGCGGCCGCGCCCAACAAGAAGTCCCTGTGTATCAAGGTGCAGCCCTGGCGAACCGTGGAAGTCGCTTCTCGAATCCATGCTACCCGATGGCCCGCTCATCGTCTGTTGTCGACCGCACTTAGTCCCGTCTCGGTGAATTGCGCACGCCCAAACCGTGATGGGTCTCGTTCCGGCTGGGTATCGAGGCTTGACTCCCATCAACCGGGGCGGCGGCCTGTCCGGGACAAGAGGAGGTCATGACCCGCTACGCCGCGCGAAGGAGGAATTCGACCTTTACCGATTCGTAAGGGAAACTCGATTGCGCCGTTTGGATTGCGATTGACCCCCGCTTCGATCAGCGCGATCAGACATGGGACGAGTGTCGCAAAACAAAAGGCCCGCCTACCCGATGGCGAGCACAACCCCTGCAGCGATCCGCCTTGGCCGCTCCCCCAACCCGTGCACCGGTTCGCCGGGAACACCGGGGTCGATCTCGATCACCTTGTTGCCCGTTTCGACGTTCGCGAGATGGTGGGTGAGTCCGCGCAGGCGGCCCGTGAGGGGCGCGTCCAATGGATGTCCATCGATGTGCGCGACGAGCTCTCCTTGCCTTACCGCCGCTCCGATCTCGAAGTCGGTGCGAAACGTTCCGCCCAACGGCGCGTAAACGAATCGATCCCGGGAGTGGCCGCCGAGCTCTCGGGGCCCGCCTTCAAGCGGCCTGGTGCATCCCGTTCGCAACACGCTGCCGAGCGCGTCTCCCCAGGCGGTCTCCACGACGACATCGGCGATCTCGCCTGCGACCATCGCCGGTCCCAGCGCCACGGTCAGGGGTGCAAGCCCGCGGATCAGTTCCGGCGGCTGGTGTTTGCGCATGCGCGCGTCGATCAGGACATCGGACCGGAGGAACATGAGAACTTCGTCGAAAGGCGCATCAACCGCGGGCACCGCCTGCCTGCAGCGCACCATCGATTGGAGGTCCTCGAGCCGCTCTGCGCGCTTCGCGAGGACGCCCTGGAGACGGGCCCGTCCGTCGAACAAAGCGTCGGTAAAGGCCATTCCGCGACGGGCGTGGGCGGGGCGTTGCCCGTCGTGCAAAACCACCGCATGTCCTGCGGAGAACAGCGCGTGCGCTATCGCAGAGCCGACGTCCCCCGTACCGCGGACAAGCACGATCGCGATGGATGCGGATGATCGCGCAGTGCCGACTTGCGTAGCTCCAATCATGTTGTTGGCCGGGTGCCCCCTATCCGCAGTCTACCGATGCGAGCGGGCGCCTGTGAGTAGCCCAAGTCCGCAGCCGCCAGGCAGTTCGCATTTCTTGCGCTAGGTCAAAGAAACCCGGGGAGCGAGGGTCAAAATCGAATAGATTTTCGCACCCATTGCGCCATAGGCGCCACGGAGAAACTTCGATGGAACTTCGACGCAGAGGGTTTCTGAAGGGGATGGGCGCGCTCGGCGGCGTAGCCGCCGGCGGGTTCGGTTTCGATGCGGCCGCGCAGGCGGCAAAGGCTGCCAAACCGGTCGCCAAAGCTGGCGCCAGGCCCCCGCTCGAGGTCAAGCACGTGAAGTCGGGCTGCGCGATCTGCCCCAACTTCTGCGGCATCGACGCCACCGTCGTGAACGGCATCGTGCGCACCATCTATCCGGACGTGGCACGCGCCGAGTTCTACAACCACGGCATCTGCCCGAAGGGCGCATCGGGGATGTTCAACACCTACGACCCCTATCGCCTGAAGAAGCCGCTGAAGCGCACCAACCCGAACAAGGGCCCGAACGAGGATCCGAAGTGGGTCGAGATCTCGTGGGAGCAGGCACTGAATGACCTTGGCGTGCGGCTCGCCGAACTTCGCCGAAGGAATCCGAACGGCCTGATTGTCCAATACGGGCAGGGCAAATATCTGATCCAGGAACATTTCCCGCGGGCGTTCGCCGCGGCATTTGGTGCGCCCACCGTTGTGCACCGGACGACAACCTGCGAGGCTGCGCGGCACGTGGCTGACGACCTTACCTGGGGCTACCACGGCATTCAGCCCGATCTCAAGTACATGAACCTGCTGCTCAACTTCGGCGCCAATTACTACGAGGGTGAGCAGAGTGCCCGGTGGCTCGACTGGGCAACCGCTCAGGCGAAGGATCGCGGGATGAAGACCGTGGTGATCGAGCCGCGCTTGTCGGCGTGCGCCGCCAAGGCGGACCAGTGGGTTCCCGTCCGCCCGGGCAAGGATGTCGTGGTGTTGCTCGCGATGGCGCGCGAGTTGATTGACAAGGGCATGATCGACGAGCCGTTCCTCCTTACCTACACGAATGCACCGCAACTCGTCGGCGCCAATGGCAGGATTGTCATGGACCAGGACGGTAAGACACCGCTGGTGTGGGATACCGCCACGAACGCCGCGAAGTCCTACACTTCCGACGTCAAGCCGGCGCTCAAAGGCAGCTACACGGTCGACGGCAAAGCGGTGCGAACGGCATTCCAGGTACTCGCCGATAGCCTCAAGGACATCACGCCCGAGTACGCCGCGGACGTCGCCGGGATTCCTGTCGCCACGATCGTCGATCTCGCCGAGCGCTTCGGCAAAGAGGCCCGTATCGGCCAGACGATCGAAATCGACGGGCAGAAGCTGCGCTACCGGCCCGTTGCCATCTACACGTTTCGCGGCCTGGCAGCAAAGCAGTTCGGCGTGCAGAACTGGCGCGCCGGCCTGATCGTCAACATGCTGGTCGGCACACCTGACGCGGTCGGCGGCTTGCGCATCGGCTCCGCTGCGTACCGCAACCCGCGTTACATGGAAGTCGCACAGTGCGAGTACCCGCCCAAGCGTGCCGACCTCAAATACAGTGTGTTCTACCCCAACTCGCACCATGACATCGCGCAGCAACCACACATCGTCGCACTCGACCCGAAGGCATGGGGCCTGCCCTACACGCCGGAACTGGAGATCTCCTACGGGACCAACCGGCCGGTCTCGACATCGAACGCCTTGCAGCAGTTCGAGGGCCTGAAGAAGACCTACAACGTTGTCATCGACGTCGTCATGAGCGAGAGTTGTCTGTACGCGGACCTCGTGCTCCCTGACAAGACTTACCTCGAGTCCTGGCACTTCGCGCCCACGCGCTCAACGCCCGATGCAGGACACATGGCGATTCGTCAGCCGATGACCAATCCCTACAACCTGAAGCATGACGCCTACAGCATCTTCTTCGAGCTCGCGAAGCGCCTAGACCTGCGCGACAAGTACCTTGAAGAGTGCAACAAGCAGTGGGGGCTCAAGGAGGTCACGTTCAAGCCGGGACGCGACTACACGGCCAAGGAGGCGGTCGAGGTCATCTGGGCGGACAAGACGAAGACCGACTTCGCAGTCGCCATGGACAAGGGCTTCGTTGGCAAGAAGAACGACGTCAAGGCCAAGTACCTGTCCGGCGTCGAGGATAAGTTCAAGGGTCCCGGCAAACCCAAGATGAAGCTCTACGCCGACCAGATGGTCGGGACCTACGAGAAAGTTGCCGACATCGCCCGGAAGAACAACCTGACGCGTATCGACCTTGCCAAGT
Source organism: Burkholderiales bacterium (assembly GCA_031396185.1). Taxonomy (GTDB): domain Bacteria; phylum Pseudomonadota; class Gammaproteobacteria; order Burkholderiales; family Usitatibacteraceae; genus Usitatibacter. The sequence continues at coordinate 3,725 of JANNKG010000245.1, forward strand.
ACAAGGTTGCCTATCAGCCGCTGCCGGTGAAGGAGCACGCGTTCCCGACACCGCACGTCGAGGCAAAGGATTTTCCGTTCTACCTAATCACCCACAAACGGATGTATCGCAATCAGTCGGGCTTCACCGTCAACAATGCCCTGATGAATCAGGCGCTGGGCCCGGACGTTGCGACCAATTTCGTCGCGATCAACGCGGCAACGGCGAAGCAACTGGGTATCAAGAACGGCGAT
>JANNKG010000325.1:0-3356 GCA_031396185.1 Burkholderiales bacterium
CGCCCAAGGCCCCCGACGCGCTGCTCGCCATCGCGGCGCTGCAGTCGGAGCAGGGCGACAACGGCAGCGCCCGCAACACGCTCGAGGACATCATCGCCCGCTATCCGGGCTCGGAGGCTGCGGGCAAGGCGCGTACGCGGCTCGCGTCGCTGCGGCGCTAGGGCCGCGCGGCGCCCGCGTGAAATTCGCCGTCGTCCTGGTCTCCGGGGGGCTGGATTCGGCCACGGTGCTTGCCATGGCGGTCGCGGCCGGTTGGCGCTGCCACGCGCTTTCGGTGGATTACGGCCAGCGCCATCGCTCGGAGCTTGCGGCTGCAGCCCAGGTCGCACGCTCGCTCGGGGCGGTTGAGCACCGGATCGCCTGCGTCGATCTTGGCGTCTTCGGTGGCAGCGCGCTGACCGATGCATCGATCGCCGTGCCAACGAGGCCCTCGGCCGGCATTCCGGTCACCTACGTTCCCGCGCGCAATACCATTTTCCTCGCGCTTGCACTCGCCCATGCGGAAGTCACCCACTCGGACGCGATCTTCACCGGAGCCAACGCGGTCGACTATTCCGGGTACCCCGATTGCCGGCCCGAGTTTTTCGCCGCCTTCGAACGCGTTGCCAACCTCGGAACGAAGCGGGCCGTGGAAGGCGCGCCGGTGAGCATCGAGGCGCCCATCGTGAAGATGTCCAAGGCCGAAATCGTGCGCCGGGGCTATGAGCTCGGGGTCGATTTCGCCCTCACGGTATCGTGCTATAACGCCGACCCGGCGGGCCGCGCATGCGCCCGCTGCGATGCCTGCCGGATCCGTCGCGACGGATTCGAGGGCGCGGCCATCCCCGACCCCACGCGCTACCAGCCCGGCTAAAATAGCAGTCTTTCAGGAGGCACCAACTTGGGCAGCGCATCGAACCTCGGCGCCGTCGTCGCGTGGGGTGGATTCATCCTCGGATTCATCTTCGGCGCGGTGGCCAACCGCACCAATTTCTGCACCATGGGCGCGGTTTCCGATGTGGTGAACATGGGCAGCTGGGGGCGCATGCGGATGTGGCTGCTGGCGATCGCCATCGCCATCCTCGGTACCCATGCCCTGCAGCTCGCCGGGCTGATCGACCTATCGAAGTCGTTTTACGTGCGGCCCAACTTCACCTGGCTTGCCTACATCGTGGGTGGCCTGGTGTTCGGCGTTGGGATGACCCTCGGATCGGGCTGCGGCAGCAAGACGCTGGTGCGCTTGGGCGCGGGCAGTCTCAAGTCGGTCGTGGTGTTCGTGTTTTTCGGCATCGCGGCTTACATGACCCTGAAGGGCCTCTTCGCCGTCGGGCGCGCGGCGTGGATCGACCCTGTCGCGATCGACCTTGCAGCCCGCGGGCTGCCGCGTCAGGACCTTCCCACGTTGATCGCCACATGGAGCGGAGCGAGCCTGCGCGCCGTCGAGGCCCTGGTGGCGCTCGTCGTGGCCGGGGGCCTCCTCGCTTTTGTGTTCAAGGATCGGGATTTCCGCACGAGCTTCGACCATGTCCTCGGCGGCGCGGTGGTCGGCCTGACCATTGTCGGCGGCTGGTATGTGACCGGCCATCTCGGATTTGGCGAGAATCCTCAGACGCTCGAAGACACCTTCTTCGGCACCAACAGCCGCACCATCGAATCGCTTTCATACACCGCGCCGGTGGGATTCACGCTCGAGCTGCTGATGCTCTGGAGCGACAAGTCGCTCACTGTCACTTTCGGGATCGCGGCGGTCATCGGCATCGTGCTGGGTTCCTTCGCCTATGCGATCGTGTCGAAGAGCTTCCGCTGGGAGGGCTTTGCGGGTGCCGAGGACACGGGCAACCATGTCGTGGGGGGAATCCTCATGGGCTTTGGAGGGGTGACCGCGCTCGGGTGCACGGTGGGGCAGGGGCTTTCGGGCGTTTCGACCCTCGCATTGGGCTCGTTTCTCGCCTTTTTTGCGATCATCGCGGGATCGGCGGCCACCATGAAGTGGCAGTACTGGAAAATGATGCGCGAATGAGTGGCGCGGGCGCGCTTTCGATTGAGGCGAGCATGGGGCCGATGCTATAATTTCGGTCTTTTGCGGGGCGTTAGCTCAGCTGGTAGAGCAGCGGACTTTTAATCCGTTGGTCACTGGTTCGAATCCAGTACGCCCTACCAATAGAAGGGCCGGCAGTCGCCGGCCCTTTTTTCATTTCCGCGGGATTTTGGGGACTGAACGAGCTGTTTGCGGCGGGGTCTATTGGAGATGATGATGAATCGATCCCTGTTACTCCTTGTGTCGGTGCTGGCGGTGGGCTGCGCATCCTATGACGGCAGCACGCTCAAGCCCGGAGTCTCCACTGAGGCGGAGGTGCGCGGTGTGATGGGTCAGCCCGCGGCTGAATTTCCGGCGGGCGACGGCTCTCGTCGCCTCGCGTACCCGCACGGTCCTCTCGGAACGCGGACGTTCATGGCCGAGGTGGGCCCGGATGGCCGCGTCAGGGGTGTGCGCCAGGTCTTGAACGACGATACGTTCCACCAGGTCCGGGCCGGCATGACCCGCGATGAGATCCTGCGGCTCATCGGTCCTCCGGGCGACACCATGGCGTTCGCGCGCCTGCGCCAGACCTCCTGGGAGTGGCGCTATGTCGATACCTGGGGTTACCGCGCGATCTTCTCGGTCAACTTCGACGAAAGCGGCGTGGTCGTGAGTAAGTTCACGCGGCGCATCGAGCGCGACAAGGGCATGTTCTAGCCGCGCTTGCGGTCCAGGACCACGATGCGGAACGGGTAGGTATGGCGATCGTCGGCGGGGTGCCGCGACACCTCGCGCTCGGTCCACAGTTCGCGGTCGAATACCGGGAAAAAGGTGTCTCCCGGCACCTCCGCCTGCACCTCGGTCAAATGGATCCGGTCGGCGAGGGGCAGGGCTTCGGCAAAAAGCGATGTGCCGCCGATGACGCAAGCCTCGGCCGCACTGCCCGCCGCTTTCCATGCCTCGTCGAGGGAGCCGACTACGGTGCAACCTGGAGCGCTGAAGGCGCGGTTCCGTGTCACCACGATGTTCTCGCGGCCCGGGAGCGCCCTGCCGATGGATTCGTGGGTGCGCCGCCCCATCACCACGGGATGGCCGATCGTGACCTGCTTGAAATAGGCGAGGTCCGCCGGCAAGCGCCAGGGAAGACGATTGTCGCGCCCGATCACGCGGTTGCGCGCCATGGCGACGACGAGGGATCGGAGCATGGGGCGCCTAGACCGCGATCGGCGCGCGGATAGCAGGATGGGGATCGTAGCCCTCGAGGGCGAAATCCTCGAACTGAAACGCCAACAGGTCCGTCACGTCCGGATTGATGCGCATGACGGGCAGTGGCCTGGGCTCGCGCGCGAGTTGCTCG
>JANNKG010000340.1:0-3937 GCA_031396185.1 Burkholderiales bacterium
GGCGACGATGTCGCGCGGTGCGAGCTCGCCACGGGGATCGTGGCGCGCCATGAATCGCTCGCCGTCGGGCAGCTTGAGCACCCCGCCTTCGCCGCGCACCGCCTCCGAAATCAGGAACGACTTGGCGTGGGGGTGGAACAGGCAGGTCGGGTGGAACTGGATGAACTCCATGTTCGCGACTGCCGCACCGGCGCGCCAGCCCATGGCCACACCGTCCCCGGTCGAGGTGTCCGGATTGGTCGTGTACAGGTAGACCTTGCCCGCGCCGCCTGCTGCGAGGAGGGTGAACCGGGCCGGGATGGTGCGCACGAGGCCCGCCTTGCGGTCGAGGACGTACGCACCCCACACGCGATTCGTGCCCCCAGGGAGTGGAACGTGGGGCGGCGCCGCGCCGCCGAGCTTGCGCGAGGTGATCAGGTCCACCGCGATGTGCCATTCGAGTACCTCGATGTTCGGGTGGCTCTTGATGCGCCCGACGAGGGTGTTCTGCACGGCGCTCCCGGTCCTGTCGGCCGCATGAACGATCCGGCGATGGCTGTGACCGCCTTCGCGCGTGAGGTGCAGGTCGTCGGGATGCTGGCCGTCGCGGGTAAAGGGCACGCCCTGGCCGACCAGCCATTCGACCGACTGGCGCCCCCGCTCGACCACGAAGCGCACGGCGTCGTCGTGGCACAGTCCCGCCCCGGCGACCTGCGTATCGCGGATGTGGTCCTCGATCGAATCCGCGCCGTCGAGGACCGCGGCAATTCCGCCCTGGGCCCAGCTGGAGGCACCGTCGAGGAGCTCGTGCTTGGTCACCAGTGCGACCTTATAGCGCGCTGCGAGACGCAGCGCCGCCGACATCCCCGCCAGCCCGCTACCGATGATCAGGACGTCATATGCCAAATGGAGTAGGTTTCCACGAGTGGGTCAGGGGATAAAAACCCTACAAGAACTGGAACTATTTGCCGGTCTCCCCATCTCACCGACGTGTCCCGAATATGCGCGCCAAAGGAATGAAAAGCTTGACGTTTATACTACCCCAGGAGGTCAGCAAGCCCTTTGTGGCGACGCCGCCTCCGAATGCGTTTGCGGGCATCGCCCCCACAAGAACCAACACACAGGGCCGTATGAGCGACAGGGAAATCGACCAGCAGCTGGTCGAGCGGGCACAGCGCGGGGACAAGAAAGCCTTTGAGATGCTGGTGGTCAAGTACCAGCGCAAGCTCGAGCGGCTGCTGTCCCGGGTGATTCGAGACCCGACGGAAATCGAGGACGTGGCGCAGGAGGCATTCATCAAGGCCTACCGCGCGCTGCCCAATTTCCGTGGCGACAGCGCCTTCTACACGTGGCTTTATCGCATTGGCATCAACACGGCGAAGAACTACCTGATCGCGCTGGGCCGCCGCGCGCCGACCTCGACGGAGTTCGACAGCGAGGAAGCCGAAGGCTTCGAGGACGCTGCGGGCCTGCGTGACATCAATACTCCCGAGAGCGAGCTGGCGAGCAAGCAGATCGCGCAGACAGTAAACGACGCCATCGCCGCGCTGCCGGAAGAGCTGCGCACCGCGATCACGCTGCGCGAGCTGGACGGACTTTCGTACGAGGAGATCGCTCAGATCATGAGTTGCCCGATCGGCACGGTTCGATCGAGAATCTTCAGGGCGCGCGAGGCGGTTGCTGAGAAGCTTCGCCCGCAGCTTGGGACGAGCAAGGACAAACGCTGGTAATAACGAAAGATCGGGGCCGCAACCCCATAAAAAAGGCTTCGCGCAGGGCGCGGGCCGCATCGACAGGACAGGAGCAGGAACATGACACAAAACATTTCTTCGCTGATGGATGGCGAGCTTGAAGCCTCGGAGGCAGAGCAGGCAATTCGCTCTTGCTGCGCAAGCGACGAGGCAGGGCAGGCGTGGAAGACCTATCACCTGATTGGTGACGTATTGCGAGGGGGCAAGCCCCATCCCACGGGAACCTCGGAGCGCGTGCACCAGGCGCTCGCCGCGGAGCCCGCGATCATCGCGCGTCCCAAGCGCATCCACGAGACCACCTTCGGCCGCGTGGCGCTCGCTGCTGCAGCCTCGGTGGTCACGATCGGGGTGGTGGGCTGGATCGGTACCCAGGGCGGCCAGATGCCCGGCAGCCCGGTCATCGCCAAGAACCCGACCTCGATCCAGCCGGTCTCGAACGTGGTGCCCGCGGTGCCTTCCCAGGACATCCAGGATTACGTCGCGGCGCACAAGCAGCTTCCGTCAGCCGACCTCTACCGCCCGGTTAACCGGACCGCCCCGGCCTCCGCGGCTCGATGAGGTCTGCCGCGTCCCCGGGCGCGAGCCGGATCCTTCCTGCGCTCGCCCTGGGCTTCGCGTGTGTCGCCCAGGCGGCGCCCAGCGATCCCCTCGCCTGGCTTCAGCGCGCGGCACAGGCCTCGCGCGAGGCATCCTACCAAGGGGTCTACGTCCACACCAACGGCGAGCGCGTCTCGACCGTTCGCGTGACCCACGTGAACAATTCGGGCGAAGAGCACGAGCGCATCGAGCCCCTTGACGGCGCCAACCCGCTCGACATCGTGCGCCGCAACGACGAGATGTTCTGCCGTTTTCCCGATGCGAAGACGGTGCGCCTGGATCCGCGCATCACCAACCGTTTCTTCCCCGGAATCGTCGGGTCGAGCGCCGCGATCATCGCCGCGAGCTACGACGTGAAGCTCGGCAAGACCGAGCAGGTCCTTGGCTTCGAGTGCCAGTGGATCCGCCTCGACCCCAAGGACGGCATGCGTTTCTCCCAGCGCCTGTGCTCCGAGATGGCCACCGGGCTCATCCTTCGAGCCAAGGTTCTCAATGACCAGCGCCAGGTGATCGAGCAATACACCTTCACCGATCTCAAGCTCGGTCCCGCCGCGGGCCGCGTCGACCTGAAGTCGATTTTCCGGGCCCGCAACCGGCAGTGGATCAGCGATGGCCAGCCGCGTGACGAAGTCGCCAACGCCGAATCGGGCTGGGGAGTCTCGAAGGCGCCGGCGGGTTTCCTGAAGGTCGCCGAGCTGAAGCGCACCCTGCCGGGGCGCACCCAGCCGGTGTCGCAGATCGTGCTGACCGACGGGCTCGCGAGCCTTTCGGTCTTCGTCGAGCCGAATACTTCCCCGGCGCGCACCGCCGAGGCGTCCTCCGAGGACGGCACCACCACGTTCTTCGTCCGGCCCATGGGCGAGCTGATGGTCACCGTCCTGGGCGAGGTTCCCCTGGCGACCGCCCAGCAAGTCGGCCGCAGCGTCGCGCGCCGTTGATTTCCATTTCGCACTGCCCCACCTGCCCCACCTGAGGGGAGCGGCCTCGCTGCCGCGCACCCGACAAAAAAGGATCGAACGTACATGAACCGACTGCAGTCCTGCCTCCTTGGCGCCCTCCTGGCAATCGGCATCGCCGCGCATGCGCAGCCGGCGGCGCAGGGACCGAAGCAAAACATCCTCGCCGGCGCGCCGGCGCAGGTCCTGCCCGATTTCGCCGACCTGGTCGAGAAGTTCGGCCCTGCCGTGGTCAACATCAACACCCGCAGCCGCGGCGGGCGCCAGCAGGCGCTCCCCGGCCTGGACGAGAGCGACCCGTTCTTCGAATTCTTTCGCCGCTTCATGCCGGACCAGCAGCCGCCCGGGCGCACGCCCCGCGGCAACGCGCCGAAGAACGCGCCCGACGTCCCGCGCGGGCCGCTGCGCCCCTTCGGGCTCGGGTCGGGTTTCATCGTTTCCGCCGACGGCTTCATCGTCACCAACGCGCACGTGGTCGAGAACGCAGAGGAGATCACGGTGCGCTTCACCGACAAGCGCGAGCTCACCGCCAAGGTGATCGGCGCGGACACGCGCAGCGACGTGGCGGTCATCAAGGTCGAGGCCACGGGGCTGCCGGTGGTGCGGATCGGCGACACCAAGAAGCTGCGCGTGGGCGAGTGGGTGATCGCGATC
>JANNKG010000342.1:0-1639 GCA_031396185.1 Burkholderiales bacterium
GCGTGGGCCCGTCCTCGCCCAGGCCGATGGAGTCATGGGTGAAGACGAAGATGTTGCGCGCACGCATCAATGCCGCCATGCGCAGCGCGTTGCGCGAGTAGTCGGAGAACGTGAGGAAGGTACCGGAGTAGGGGACGAAGCCGCCGTGCAGCGCCAGGCCGTTGCCGATCGCCGCCATCGCGAACTCGCGCACGCCGAAGTAGATGTAGTTGCCGGCCTGCGCCGCGGTGACCGCCTTCGAGCCCGACCACAGCGTGAGGTTGGAGCCGGTGAGGTCGGCCGAGCCGCCGATGAGCCCCGGCAGGTGCGGCCCGATGGCCTCGAGCGCCAGCTGTGAAGCCTTGCGCGTGGCGACCGTCTCGGCCTTCTCGCCGGCCTTGCGCACCATGTCGTCGACGACCGATTTCCAGTTGGTGGGCAGCTCGCCCGCGATGCGGCGGCGGAATTCGCGCGCGAGCTCCGGGTGCGCGCGCTCGTAGTTGGCAAAGCGTGCGTTCCAGTCGGCCTCCTGGATGCGGCCCCGTGGGCGCGCATCCCACTCGCGATAGATGTTGTCGGGAATCTCGAACGGCGCGTGTTTCCAGCCGATCGACTCGCGCGTCGCGGCGACTTCCTTGTCCCCCAGTGCGGCGCCGTGGACGGCGTCGGTGCCGGCCTTGTTGGGCGAACCCTTGCCGATGACGGTCTTGCAGCAGATCAGCGTCGGGCGCTGCGTTTCGGCGCGCGCCTCCTCGATCGCCGCGGCGATGGCGCGCGAATCGTGGCCATCGACGCCGGGAATCACGTGCCAGCCATAGGCCGCAAAGCGCATTGGCGTGTTATCGCGGAACCACCCCTCGACTTTGCCGTCTATGGATATCCCGTTGTCGTCGTAAAGCGCGACCAGCTTGCTGAGGCCGAGCACTCCGGCGAGGGAGCAGGCTTCGTGTGAGATGCCTTCCATCAGGCAACCGTCGCCCACGAGGACATAGGTGAAATGGTCTACCACCGCGTGGCCGGGACGGTTGAATTGCGCGGCGAGCAGTTTTTCCGCAATCGCAAAGCCGACAGCGTTGGCGAGCCCCTGGCCGAGGGGCCCGGTGGTGGTTTCGACACCCGGCGTATAGCCCACTTCGGGATGACCCGGCGTCTTCGAGTGGAGCTGGCGGAACTTGCGCAGCTCTTCCATCGGCAAGTCGTACCCGGCGAGGTGCAGTAAAGCGTACTGCAGCATCGAACCGTGCCCGTTGGAGAGCACGAATCGGTCGCGGTCGGGCCAGGCGGGATTCGAGGGGTTGTGGCGCAGGAAGCGTCGCCACAGGACTTCGGCGATCTCTGCCATGCCCATCGGCATGCCGGGATGTCCCGAGTTGGCCTTCTGGACGGCGTCCATGGCGAGCGCGCGGATGGCGTTGACGACATCGGCAGCGGACGCGCTGGCGGGTTGCTGCGCTTGCGCGCGCGTGGTGCCAGCGGGATTTTCTAGTTCAGGCATCGGTAGGTTTCAATTGAAAGCCGCGAGAAGCGGAAAGTACGGAGAAACATCTTGAAAAAAGCTTTTCGAACCAAGATATAGCGATTATACTTGCGCACTTTTTCACCGCGATACTTTTCGCTTGGTTAAACCTCTGCAAGAAGGACAGCACCCGCCGCCCTGGGT
>JANNKG010000351.1:0-1545 GCA_031396185.1 Burkholderiales bacterium
TGACCCGCAACGGCTCCTTCGTGATCAACGGCACCGAGCGCGTCATCGTCTCCCAGCTGCACCGCTCCCCGGGCGTCTTCTTCGAGCACGATCGCGGCAAGACCCACTCCTCGGGCAAGCTGCTCTTCTCGGCTCGCGTCATCCCGTATCGCGGCTCGTGGCTGGACTTCGAGTTCGACCCGAAGGATTACCTCTACTTCCGCGTCGATCGCCGCCGCAAGATGCCGGTGACGATCCTGCTGAAGGCGCTGGGCTACAAGCTCGAGCAGATCCTCGAGCAGTTTTTCGCCTTCGACACCTTCCACTTCACCAAGAAGGGCATCGAGTTCGAAGTGGTTCCCGAGCGCATGCGCGGGGAAATCGCCAAATTCGACATCACTACGAAGGCGGGCAAGGTCATTGTCCAGAAGGACAAGCGCATCACGGTCAAGCACATCCGGGAAATGGAAACCGCCGGGATGAAGAAGCTCTCGGTGGAGCCGGACTTCCTGCTCGGGCGCACGCTCGCCAAGAACCTGGTCAACAAGGAAACCGGCGAGGTCGTCGCCAACGCCAACGACGAGATCACTGAAGTTGCGCTGAAAAAGATCCTCGAGGCGGGCATCGAGGAAGTAAAGGCGCTGTACACCAACGACCTCGACCAGGGCCCGTACATCTCGCAGACCCTGCGCGTCGACGAGTCTACCGATGCGCTTAACGCGCAGGTCGCGATCTACCGCATGATGCGCCCCGGCGAGCCGCCGACGGAAGACGCGGTCAAGACGCTTTTCAATGGCCTGTTCTTCAGCCCCGAGCGCTACGACCTGTCGGACGTGGGTCGCATGAAGTTCAACCGGCGCGTTGGCCGCGATGGGCTGACCGGCCCGATGACGTTGTCCAACGAGGACATCGTCGCGGTGATCAAGATACTGGTCGAGTTGCGCAACGGCCGTGGCGAGATCGACGACATCGACCACCTCGGCAACCGCCGGGTGCGTTCGGTGGGCGAGCTTGCCGAGAACCAGTTTCGCTCGGGCCTGGTGCGGGTGGAGCGCGCGGTGCGCGAGCGCCTGTCCCAGGCGGAAAGCGAGAACCTGATGCCGCACGACCTGATCAATGCGAAGCCGGTCTCCGCGGCGATCAAGGAGTTCTTCGGCTCCTCTCAGCTTTCGCAGTTCATGGACCAGACCAACCCGCTCTCGGAGATCACGCACAAGCGGCGCATCTCCGCGCTCGGACCGGGAGGACTCACGCGCGAGCGCGCCGGCTTCGAAGTGCGCGATGTGCATCCCACCCACTACGGCCGCGTCTGCCCGATCGAGACGCCCGAGGGCCCGAACATCGGCCTGATCAACTCGCTCGCGCTCTACGCGCGCACCAACGACTACGGCTTCATCGAGACGCCGTATCGCCGCGTGAAGGACGCCAAGGTCACCAAGGACATCGAGTACCTGTCGGCGATCGAGGAGGGCAAGTACGTGATCGCGCAGGCGAACGCCGACCTCGACAAGAATGGCAAGTTCGCCGATGACCTGGTGTCATGCCGCCACCGTAACGAGTTCACGC
>JANNKG010000368.1:0-5088 GCA_031396185.1 Burkholderiales bacterium
CGCGGCGGCCTGATCGACCTCTACCCCACCGGCGCCGCCCTGCCGTATCGCCTCGACCTGATGGGCGAGGAGATCGAGACGATCCGCACCTTCGACGTCGACAACCAGCGCTCGATCTATCCGGTCACGGAAGTGCGCATGCTGCCGGCGCGCGAGTTCCCGCTCGACGAGGAGGGCCGCGCCCAGTTCCGCGAATCCTTTCGCGAGCGCTTCGAGGGCGATCCGACGCGAAGCCGCATCTACAAGGACGTCTCCAACGGTATCGCGCCGGCGGGCGTCGAGGCCTACCTGCCGCTCTTCTTCGAGGGCACCGCAACACTCTTCGATTACCTGCCGCCCGACACCACGTGCGTGATCCACGGCGACGTGCCCGAGGCCGCGGAAGGATTCTGGCGAGACTTGAAATCGCGCTATGACCTGCTGCACGGCGACCGCGACCGGCCGCTGCTTGCGCCGCGTGAGCTCTACCTGCCGGTCGAAGACCTGTTCGTGGCACTCAAGCAGTTCGCGAAGCTCGATGCCCGCGAGCCTCTCATCGCGCAGCCGCTGCCGACGATTGAAGTCGATCGCCGCTCGGTGGAGCCGCTGCGCCTCATCAAGCGTTTCGTCGAGCCCTTCGAGGGGCGCGCGCTGATCGTGGCCGAGGGCGCCGGGAGGCGCGAAACGCTGTCGCAGTTCTTCTCCGATCACGACTTCCATCCGGTGCTGGTGGACGACTGGCAGCGCTTCCAGGAGTCGGTGCACCCGGTGGCGATGACCTTCGGCCCGCTGGCCGCGGGCTTCCTGCTGCCCTCGGAAAAGCTCGCGGTGATCACCGAGGCGGAGCTCTACCCCGGCCAGGTGCGCCAGGCGCGCCGCCGCGACTCGCGCTCGCGCACCAGCGCCGAAGGGATGCTGCGCGACCTGGCCGAGGTGAAGCCGGGCGATCCGGTGGTCCACAGCCAGCACGGCATCGCCCGCTACCTGGGCCTGGTGACCCTCGACCTCGGCGAGGGCGAGATGGAGTTCCTGCACCTCGAATACGAGGGCGGCGACAAGCTTTACGTGCCGGTGTCCCAGCTGCACGTCATCAGCCGCTACACCGGCGCTTCCCCCGAGTCGGCGCCGCTGCATCGACTCGGCAGCGGCCAGTGGGAGAAGGCCAAGCGAAAGGCTGCGCGCCAGGTGCGTGACACCGCCGCCGAGCTCCTCGACCTCTACGCCAAGCGGCTCGCGCGCAAGGGCTTTGCCTTCCCGCTCAGCATGCAGGATTACGAGCAATTCGCCGCGACCTTCCCCTTCGAGGAAACGCCCGATCAAGCGGAAGCCATTCAAGCAGTCATCCTCGACATGACGCTCGGGCGCCCCATGGACCGGCTGGTGTGCGGCGACGTAGGCTTCGGCAAGACCGAAGTCGCGATGCGGGCGGCGTTCATCGCCGTGGTCGCGGGCAAGCAGGTCGCGATCCTGGTGCCCACCACGCTCCTCGCGGAGCAGCACTTCGGCAACTTCACCGACCGCTTCTCGAGCTTCCCGGTGAAGATCGCCGAGCTGTCGCGCTTCAGGAGCCCGAAGGAGGTGGCGAAATCTCTCGAGGGCCTGGCCGAGGGCAGGATCGACATCGTGATCGGCACCCACAAGCTGATCCAGAAGGACGTCCATTTCAAGAACCTGGGCCTGGTGATCATCGACGAGGAGCATCGCTTCGGCGTGCGGCAGAAGGAGGAGCTGAAGCGCCTGCGCTCCGAGGTCGACGTGCTGACCCTCACCGCCACGCCGATCCCACGCACGCTCGCCCTGTCGCTCGAAGGGCTGCGCGACTTCTCCGTGATCGCCACCGCCCCGCAGCGCCGGCTGTCGATCAAGACCTTCGTGAACCGGTTGTCGAACGGCATCGTGCGCGAGGCGGTGCTGCGGGAGTTGAAGCGCGGGGGCCAGGCGTATTACCTCTACAACGAGGTCGAAACGATCGAGAACCGGCGCGCCGAGCTGATCGAGCTGCTGCCGGAAGCGCGCATCGCGGTGGCCCACGGCCAGATGCGCGAGCGCGAGCTGGAGAGCGTGATGCGCGATTTCTACCACCAGCGCTCCAACGTGCTCCTCTGTTCGACCATCATCGAGAGCGGCATCGACGTGCCCACCGCGAACACGATCCTCATCCACCGCGCCGACAAGTTTGGCCTCGCGCAGCTGCACCAGTTGCGGGGGCGCGTCGGGCGCTCGCACCACCAGGCGTACGCCTATCTCCTCACCCCGCCCGAGGATGCGCTGTCGACCGCGGCGAAGAAGCGCCTGGAGGCGATCCAGATGATGGAGGACCTGGGCGCCGGCTTCTACCTGGCGATGCACGACCTGGAGATTCGCGGCGCCGGCGAGGTGCTGGGCGAGTCGCAATCGGGCGGCATCCACGACATCGGCTTCACGCTCTATGCCGAGATGCTCGAGCACGCGGTGCGATCGCTCAAGAAGGGCATTGAGCCCGACCTCTCGCGGCCGATCAACGTGGCGACTGAAGTGAACCTCCACGCGCCCGCCCTGTTGCCCGAATCCTATTGCGGCGACGTGCACGAGCGCCTGGTGCTCTACAAGCGCCTTGCCAACTGCATCGTCGATGACGACCTCGAGCGCCTGACCGAGGAGCTGGTGGATCGCTTCGGGCCGTTGCCCGAGCCCGCGCGCGTCCTGCTCGAATGCCACAAGTTGCGCATCCAGGGCGCGCCGCTCGGGGTGCTCAAGATCGATGCGTCGCCGTCTTCCATCACCGTGCAGTTCGTGCCCGAGCCGCCGGTGGAGCCCAGGAAGATCCTCGCCCTGGTGCAGTCGAGCCGCATCTACCGGCTGCCCGGCCCCGACCGCGTGAAGATCGAGGCGAAGCACGAGGACCTCAAGCAGCGCGCCAACGAGGTGCGACAATTCCTCAAGAGATTGGCCTGACGCGAATCACCCACAAACCGATCATCCGCGGACATGAATCTTGTCATTCAGGGCGACGACGTCCCCACGCCCGACCTCAAGGAACTGCACCGCATCGCGTGCGGCGCGGCGATCGAGCGCGTGGCCGACAACGCGTTTCGAATCACGCAAGCCGATCCGTCATCCCGGGACGCGGTGGCCGCCCATTGCGCCAAGGCGCGACTCGACTGGGGCTTCGTCGCCGGGGAACGCCGGCTCGCGGACTTCGGGCTGCTCGCGATGGACATGGACTCCACCCTCATCTCGATCGAGTGCATCGACGAGATCGCCGGGTTCGCCGGGAAAAGGGACGAGGTTGCCGCCGTGACCGAGGCGGCAATGCGCGGCGAGATCGACTGGCCCGAGAGCCTCAAGCGGCGCGTGGCGGCGCTTGCCGGGCTTGAAGCGGCAACGCTCGAGCGCGTCTACGCCGAGCGCCTGCGCTTCAACCCCGGAGCCGAGCGCCTGGTTGCGGCGGCCCGGCGCGCGGGCCTTAAGACGCTGCTGGTCTCGGGCGGATTCACCTATTTCACCGACCGCGTCCGCGAGCGGCTCGCGCTCGATTTCGCATACTCCAACGTGTTGGTGGTCGAGGGCGGCAGGCTCGCGGGGCGCACCACCGGGCCCCTCGTTGACGCAGCCGGGAAGGCCGCCCACGTAACGCGCATCATGCGCGAGCTCGGCATCCCGCGCGAGCGGGTGCTTGCGATCGGCGACGGCGCCAACGACTTGCCGATGATGGCCGAGGCCGGGACCAGCGTCGCGTACCATGCAAAGCCGGTGGTGAAATCGAAAGCCGATTACGCCCTGGATGTCTCCGGGCTCGACGGCCTGCTGAACCTCTTCCCCGAGTGAGGCCCGGGTTTCACTTCCTGGCCACCGGCAGCGGAAAGTAGACGTACGCGGGCTGCGGCACGGCCGACTCGCTGCGTTCCTTCAGGATTTCCGGGTCCTGGCGCTTGTCCCACCAGGTCGCGCGATTCTTGCGCTGCAACTCGGCGATGCCGGGGTTGCGTTCCCTGATCTCGCGGATAAAACGCGTGATGTCCGACTCGTACATATCCAAGGCCTCGCACAAGCAATTGATTCATCGGTATTTTAACGGATAATCGAACGTTGATGAGACTCACCTATCCACGTTCCTTCCTGTCGCTGCTGGTGATCGGCTTCACGATCGTCGTGGCGCCGTTGCTGTTCGCCCTGTTTTCCAACGCGCTCGCCTTCGAGCGGCTCGCCGGATTGTCGGAGCAGGCGGTGCATTCGGCGGTCAAGGTGACGCAGGCGAGTCGATCCCTGGTGGCCGCCGTAAGCTCGCTCGAGCGCTCCGCGCGCCAGTATTCGGTGGCCGGCGAACACACCTTCCTCGAGGCCTATCGCGGGCACCGCGTTGCCTTCCTGGCGTTGCTGCGCCAGCTGAACGCAATGGCGCTGTCCGATGGGCAGCACACGGCAGTCGCGTCGATCGAGCGG
Source organism: Burkholderiales bacterium (assembly GCA_031396185.1). Lineage (GTDB taxonomy): Bacteria > Pseudomonadota > Gammaproteobacteria > Burkholderiales > Usitatibacteraceae > Usitatibacter. The sequence continues at coordinate 4,402 of JANNKG010000368.1, forward strand.
CAGGCCGACGCGATCGACAAGTTCGTTTCGCGCACCGGCCCGACGCCCGCCCTCTCGCAGTTCCTGCAACGCGAGTTCGCAAGCCTCACCGAGCGCACCCAATCGCTCGTGGCCCTGGGCGACCAGGTGATCGACGAGGGCATCGAACAGCTACGCACCCAGGCGGTCCAATCCCGCAATAGCGTCTTCTGGCTCATGATCGCCCTGATCCCCACCGCCATCCTGCTGATCGCCTCCTTCACCTACCTGATCGCGCGCCCGATCACCCAGGTGAGCGCCGGGATCCGCGGCCTGGGGGAGGGCAATTTCGCCACGCCGATCCGCATCGAGGGACCCGGCGACATGGTGCGCCTGGGCGAGCAGCTCGACTGGCTACGGGAGCGCCTGGTGACGCTGGAGGCCCAGAAAACGCGCTTCCTGCAGCACATCTCCCACGAGCTGAAGACCCCGCTCACGGCTCTGCGCGAGGGCTCCGACCTGCTCTCGTCGGGCGTCGTCGGAAACCTGAACGCCGAACAGCACGAGATCGCACGCATCCTGCGGGAAAACTCGATCGAGCTGAGGAAGCTGATCGAGGGGCTGCTCAACTACAGCGCGGTGCACGCGCAGGCCTCCTACCTCGACGCGAAGATCGTGCCCCTGAACGAGCTCGTGCGCCGCGTGATCTACGACCGCAAGCTCGCGATC
>JANNKG010000376.1:0-2309 GCA_031396185.1 Burkholderiales bacterium
GACTCGCTTCGGCGACCGCTTCGAGATCGCCCGGCCGATCCTGCGCGCGGCCGGCGTGCTGCCTAGCGAATCCCCGCGCGCATGAACGACTGCACGAACTGGCGCTGGAAGAGCAGGAACGCGATGAGAAGCGGTGCCGAGGTCATGACGGTGGCCGCCGTGATCACCGACCAGTCGATGCCCTGGTCGCTCGACGAGAACACCTGCAGGCCCACGGTCACCGGGCGCGAGTTCACCGAGTTGGTGACGATGAGCGGCCAGAGGAAGTTATTCCAGTGGAAGCTCACGCTGACCAGCCCGTAGGCCAGGTACACGGGGCGGGCGAGCGGCACGTACACCTTCCACAGGATCTGCAGCGCGCTCGCGCCCTCGACGCGCGCGGCCTCGTCCAGCTCGCGCGGCACGGTCTTGAAGGTCTGGCGAAGGAGGAAGATCCCGAAGGCGGAGGCCATGTAAGGCAGGCCGATGGCGGGGATCGAATCGAGGATGCCCAGGCGCGACATCGTGCGGTAGTTCTCCACGATCAACACGTCGGGCATGATCATGAGCTGCACCAGCACCAGGATGAAGGCGATCTCCTTGCCGGGAAACTCGAAGCGCGCGAACGCGTACCCGGCGAGGGTGCAGAGCACCAGCTGCGCGGCGAGCACCATCGTCACCAGCACGAAGCTGTTCACGAAGTAGCGCGCGAAGGGTGCGGCCTCCCACGCGCGGCGGAAGTTCTCGAGCGATAGCGGCGCGAGGATCTCGAAGCGCGTCGAGAACTCCGGCGGATGGAAAGCCGTCCAGAAGGCGTAGAGCAGCGGCAGGATCCAGAGAAAACCGAGGATCCACGCGGCCACGGTCTCGAGCCGCCTCATTGGTAGTGAACCCGCTTGTCGAGAAACACGAACTGGCCGATGGCGACCGTCGCCAGCACCACCAGAAGCACGATGGTCAGCGCCGCCGCATAACCCGTGTCCCAGAAGTTGAAGCCCACCTGGTAGACGTGAAACAGCAGTAGCGACGTCGCGTTGTTGGGCCCGCCCCGCGTCATCACGAAGATGTGGTCCACGAGGCGCACCGAGTTGATCACCGCGTTGACCAGTACGAAGAGCGTGGTCGGCATGAGCAGCGGGAAGACGACGCGCCGGAAGTAATAGCCGCGCGAGGCGCCTTCGAGCGCCGCGGCCTCGGCGAGCGAGGGCGGAATCGACTGCAGCGCGGCGAGATAGAAGATCATGAAGAAGCCGGCTTCCTTCCAGATCGCGACGATGGTCACGCAGGCGAGCGCCGTGTCGGGGTTGCCGAGCCAGTTGCGGCTGGGGATGCCGAACGGGCGCAGGAACTGCTCGAGCAGTCCGTATTGCGGCGTGAAGAAGAAGAGCCAGATGTTGGCCACCGCGATCATCGGCAGGATCGTCGGCGTGAAGAACGCCATGCGCAGCCAGGTGCGCCCGTGCATGTTGGAATTGACCCAGAGCGCCATCACGATCGCCAGCGCGATCGAGATCGGGATCGTGCCGAGCGCGTACCAGAGGTTGTTCCAGAGCGACTTCCAGAACACCTCGTCGGCCATCATCACGTGGTAGTTCTCCAGCCCCACCCAGGGCGCGGGCTTGCCGCCCTTGGGTGTCGCGTGGAAGCTGTCCCAGATCGTCCCGATCACCGGCCAGTAGGTGAACAGCGCGAGGAGGGCGAACGCCGGCAGTAACAGCAGCCACCCATGGATCCACGTACGAGAGTGGGTCATTTAACCGCCACGTTTCCTTAACGCTTATACGTCCGCAGTATCCGTGTCGCCTCGGCCTGCGCGTCCTTCATCGCCTGCTCGGGCGTCTTCGCACCGGTGAGGGCGGCCTGGATGCCGTCGTTGAGCGCCTTGGTGACGCGCTGGTTTTCGTGGGTGGAGAGCTCCGCGACCGAGTACTGCAATTGGTCGCGCGCGACCGCCGCCACCGGGAAACCCTTCACGTACTCTTGCATCTTGGGCGTGGCCCACGCGTCGGCGCGCACCGCGACATAGCCGGTGTCGATGCCCCATTGCGCGGCGCGCTCCGGGGTCGTCATCCACTTGGCGAACTTCACCGCCGCGGCCTGCTGCTCCTTGGTCGCCTTCTTGAAGATGTAGAAGTTGCCTCCGCCCGTGGGCGAGCCGCGGCGCTTGGCCTGGGGCAGCATCGCCACGCCGAAGTCGAACTTGGCGTTGTTCTTGACGTTAGTAAGGTTTCCCGTAGTCGTCCACATCATTGCGATCTTCTTCTCGAAGAAGTCCTTCGGCGTGGTGCCCCACTCGATCACGCCCGTGGGCATCACCTTGTGCTTGCGGC
>JANNKG010000394.1:0-11617 GCA_031396185.1 Burkholderiales bacterium
CGGCCATCTCGGCCAGCAGGGACATGGGGAAGTCCAGTCGGCCATCCAGGACGCGATCAAGCGCATCCGCGCGTGCGGCAAGCCTGCGGGCATCCTTACGCCGGACGAGGCCACCGCCCGCAAGTACATCGAGTGGGGCACCACCTTCACCGCCGTCGGCCTCGACGCGATGCTGCTCGCTCGCGAATCCGAAAAACTCGCAGCCAAATTCAAGCCTGCCTGATTCTGACCGCCGCCGGCCACTGGGGCCGGCGGCTACGTCATCGAACCCGTCTCCCGCGTCGAGGCGTCCCTCCACCGTGGGCCGGGCGGCAACCCGAAATCTTCGTTAGGCGGGCCGCGTACAGCCCGCGAAGTTGCCGGTTCACTACACTCACACCATCAGCCACTCCCGCAGCGCCTGGCGCGCGTCGTACTCGAAGCGCGCGTGTGCGTTCGCAACCCGGGCGGGAAGTCCCGGGCGCCGCTCGGCCTCGTAGAGCGCGAAGCCGAGCTGCCGCCGCTTCGATCGCCGGGGCACCGCAAGCGGCATCCCCAGCCAAGCCGCCTTCCAATTTGCCGCATTCATCGTCATCGTCCTTGTCGTTGTTCTGGTTCCCAAAAGCACGAAGCCCGGAGGTTTTGGCTCTCCGGGCTTCGCGGGGAATTCTTAGCAAGACGATGCTGAAGGTTATTCCGTCGTTCTCCCGGAGGGCGACCGATCCATGACCAGTCGATCGCAGCCCTGCGCAAAGCAGGACCCGAGCGCTTGGCGCTTGGTCGGCTGATGGTTGAATTGGATTCGCATCATTTCTCTCGGAAAAACTTTCGGCAGTTCGTGATGGATGCATGCTGCCATGCAGCAAATTCCGCGTCAACCCCTCATACTCGGGAATTCGAAAAAAATGGCGCGGAGACTGGGCCCCGCTCGGCCGGTCCACTCCTCGGTTCGATCATGTATGCGGTTAAAGAGCTTTTCTACACACTGCAGGGCGAGGGCGCGAACTCCGGCACTCCCGCCGTGTTCTGCCGCTTCGCGGGCTGCAACCTTTGGTCGGGCCGCGAAGCAGACCGGGCCAGGGCGGTGTGCAATTTTTGCGACACCGATTTCGTCGGCATCGACGGCCCGGGCGGGGGACGGTTCGCGGATGCCGAAAGCCTCGCCGGAGCAGTAGAAGCGGCGTGGCCGGCGGGCGGCGAGCGCCACCGGTTCGTGGTGTGCACCGGCGGGGAGCCGCTGCTTCAGCTCGACCGGGCGGCCGTCGAGGCCCTGCACCGGTGCGGCTTCCGCGTGGCGATCGAAACCAACGGCACCATCGCCCCGCCCGTGGGCATCGACTGGGTATGCGTAAGTCCGAAGGCCGGCGCGCCGCTCGCAGTAGACCGCGGCGACGAGTTGAAACTTGTCTTCCCGCAGGCCGAAGCGCCACCCGAACGCTTCGAATCACTCGCCTTCGCACATTTTTTCCTGCAGCCCATGGACGGACCCGCTCGCGCCGACAACACCCGCAAGGCGGTCGCGTATTGCCTTGAGCATCCGCGCTGGCGCCTGTCGATCCAATCGCACAAGATGATCGGGATCCGGTAATGGAAATCGCCTACCGGTTTGGCTTCGACGCGGCCCACCACTTCGACCACTTCCCCGAGGGTCATCCAAATCGCGCGGTTCACGGACACTCGTTCCAGGTCGAGGTGTCGATCGAAGGCGAACCGGATCCAGTGAGTGGGTTCGTCGCCGATTTCGCGGACCTCGCGGGCGCGTGCGGCGAAGTGCGCTCCGCGCTCGATCACCGCATGCTCAACGAAATTCAGGGCCTTTCACAACCGAGCCTCGAGAATTTGTGTCGCTGGATCTGGATTGCGATCAGGCCGCGATTCCCGAACCTGGCGCGGGTGACGGTGCGCCGCGACTCAAGCGGGCAGAGCTGCTCCTACAAAGGAAGATAAATACCTAGGAACTCCGGATCACGCGCGGGGGTCGCATAGATATAGCTATCGTCCTGCGCGCGGAACACGTTGTGTCCTACAAATCTGCCGTCCTACACGCGCGCGCTCGACCAAATTCCTCGAGTAAAAAGTTCGAAAGGAGTTTGCATTCATGAGGCACCCCTCTGCTCCCAACAGCAATGGCCAGGCGCCACGCGCGCGCACTCGCGGCGCCATTCGCACGCACCTCGGACGCAAACGCTCGGGCTCGCGCGCACGTTCCCTTGATCCCTCGACGCTGGACCGGGCGCAGCAGCTCGGCGAGATGCAACGCAGCGAGCAGGAGTACCTGTTCGACCGCCTGCTCGGGCAATTCCAGTCGACTTTCGGCTCCGCGGCCGAAAAAACCGCAGCCGCATTCGATAGCGCGCTCGACGCGGCCTGCGACACCCTGGTCACCGCGGGCGAGTTCACCGTCGATAGCGCAGAGCGCCTTCGCCAGCTCCTTCGCCGCGACCTCCTTCACAAGGACCATCCCGCGATGACGTTTCGGAGCGGCGACATCACCACGGCGGGAACCCTGTCGTGCGAGAGCTGCGAATGGACGATCATGACCACGCGCACCACTTTGCTGCCGTCATGCCCCCAGTGCGGAGACACCACGTTTCGCAAGACTTACTGACCGTGGGCTCGATCATCGAGGCGTTTCCGACCCGGCGAGGCGCGGCCAACCTCGCCGACGTCTGGCGAGCTACGCCCGATGCGGGTGCGGGCCCGATGCGCGTTCGCGCCACGCGGCTCGAGGATTGCGCCGCAATCCGTGGATTGCAGCGTGCCTCGCAGCCCTACGCAACGCCGTGGGCGGTCAAGCAGCTGGAAAGCCAGATCCACGCGTTCCCTGAAGGCCAGTTCGTGGCGGTATGCGACGGCCACGTCGTCGGCGCGGCCGCCTCCCTGATCGTGAATTGGGAAGAGTACGCGATCGATCACACCTGGAAAAGCATCACCAGCGACGGCTACTTTACCGCTCACGATGAGCACGGCCGCACCCTCTATGCCGCGGAGCCCGTGGCCGACGCCTCGCGGCACGGCTTCGGTATCGCACGCGCGCTCTATCAGTCGCAGCGGCGGCTCACGCGCCGGCGCAACTTGCGGCGAATCATTACCACGGCGCGCCTGCCGGGCTACAGCGCCTCGCGCTCAGCGATGTCCGCCGAGCTCTTCGCCATGCGCGTCATCTGGGGCGACATCGCGGATCCCGCGATGCGATTCAAGATGGGGCAGGGGTTCCAGTACTGCGGCATCCTCCACCACTACATGCCCGAGGACGCCGAGTCCTGCGGCAACGCAGCGCTGCTCGCCTGGTTGAACCCGCTGTACTCGCCGCCTGGACCTCCAGCGTACATGGCGCCGGAACGCCAGCCGCGGCAACTCAAGTCCGCCTGATACGCCGCGCGCACCACCCAAGTCGGGGCCCACCAGTGGCTTTGGTACGATGCGAGCAACTCGTTGCCTGGGGGAGACACCATGAAACGCCGACTCGCTACCGCCTGCGCGGTCCTTGCCATTTCCTGGTTGCCGGCCCTTGCTTACGCCCAGGCCTATCCCGTCAAGTCCGTGAAGATCATCGTGCCGTTCGCGCCGGGCGGTCCCGCGGACATCTACGCACGCGTGGTCGGCGAGAAGCTGCAGGGCGCGTTGGGACAGTCGTTCGTGATCGAAAACCGTCCCGGCGGCGGCGCCATCGTCGGCACCGACGCCGTGGCCAAGAGTGCGCCCGACGGCTACACGCTGCTGATGATGTCCAATACCCACACCGTGAACGAGTCGCTTTTCCGGGAAAAGCCCTACCAATTGATGCGCGACCTGGTGCCGGTGGCGCCGATCAACTCGTCCGACCTGTTGATGGTGGTGCATCCCTCGGTTCCTGCCTCTTCCCTCGCGGAGTTCATCGCGCTCGCCAAGTCGAAGCCCGGCGGCCTCAACTACGCGTCGTCGGGGCCGGGCACGCCGTATCACATGGCCGGGGAGCTTTTCAAGGCGATGGCCGGTGTCGACCTGGTTCACGTGCCCTACAAAGGAAGCTCCGGCGCGCGCACCGACATCCTCGGCGGGCAGGTGCACATGATGTTCGACGCGATCACCACCATGGCTCCGAACGTGCGCGCCGGAAAGCTGAAGGCGCTCGGCACATCGGGCAAGCAGCGTTCCACCGTCCTCCCGGATGTGCCGACGGTTTCCGAGGCGGGCGTGCCCGGCTACGAGGCGGTCATCTGGCTCGGCATCATGGCCCCGGCAGGCACGCCAAAACCGATCGTCGATCGCCTGAACGCCGAGATCAGCAAGGCGACCGCCGCGCCGGAGCTGCGCGATGCGTGGGCGAAGCAAGGGGCGGTGGCGATGGCCATGAGCGCGGAGGAATTCGCGCGGTTCATGCGCGAGGACATCGAGAAATGGGCGCGCATCGTGAGGATTTCCGGCGCGAAGCCGGACCAGTGACGCTCGCCCTGCTGAGTGCCGGCGCGGCGCAGGCGCTGGTGCGCACCATGGCACGCGCCGCTGCCATCGAGGTTGGCGGTAGTTTTGGCGCCGTCGGCGCGATGCTGGAGAAATTCAACGCGGGCGAAGCCTGCGACGTCGTGATCCTCACCCGCAAGCAGGTGGACGAGCTCGAGCGCGCCGGCCGGGTGGTCCCCGGTTCCGTCGCCGACGTGGGGCGCGTTGCGACGGCGATCGGCGTGCTTGCCTCCCAGGGCGCGCCCGACATTTCCGACGAGGCCGCCCTTCGCCAGGCGCTGCTCGCGGCCGACGCCGTCTATTTCCCCGACCCCACGCGCGCCACCGCGGGCATCCACTTCATGAAGGTCATCGAAACACTGGGCGTGCGCGCCGCGCTCGAGCCGCGGCTGCAAACCTTTCCGAACGGGGCCACGGCCATGCGCGAGATGGCCGCGGCTGCCGGCCATCCCGTGGGCTGCACGCAGGCTTCCGAGATCCTCGCCACGCCCGGGCTGCGGCTGGTCGGGCCCCTGCCCCGCGGCTACGACCTCGAGACGACCTACGCGGCCGCCGTAAGCGCAAAGGCCAAGGACCCGACGACGGCGGCGGCGTTCATCGCGCGGTTGACGGGCGCGGAGTCTCGCTCCGAGCGCTCCAGCGCGGGTTTTACCTGACCTTCAGGCGGCCTCACCCGCGGCGTGCCCCGAAGACCACGCCCACTGGAAGTTGAAACCGCCCAGGTGGCCGGTCACGTCGACGCCCTCGCCGATGAAGAAGAGGCCCGCCATGGCGGCGGCCTCCATCGTGCGCGACGAGAGCCCGCGCGTGTCCACGCCGCCCAGCGTGACTTCGGCCTTGTTGTAGCCCAGCGTGCCCGAGGGCTGCACCTGCCATTCGGTGAGCGCGTTCACTGCGTCGTCGAACGCGCGGTCGGAGAGCTGCGCAAGTGGCAGGTTCCACCCGTGCGCGTCGGTCCACTGCTGGGCGAAGCGTTTCGGAAGGCGTTGGGCCAGCACCGTCGCAAGGCTGGATTTGGAGCGGCGTTCGGCGCCGAGCCACGCGCGCGCATCCACGCCGGGCAGCAGGTTGATCCGAATCGGCTTCGCGGCGCCGGCCTGCTGCCAGTACGACGACACCTGCAGGATCGACGGGCCCGAGAGGCCGCGATGGGTGAAGAGCAGGCTTTCGCGGAAGCTCCCGGCCTCGCACGTGGCCTCGCATTCAAGCGAGACGCCGGCAAGCTCTCCATATAAGGACAGAAGCTCGGGGGTAAAGCTCAAAGGCACCAGCGCGGGCTTGGGCGCCACCACGGCGAGCCCGAACTGCTCGGCCACCTTGTACGCGAAGGGCGTCGCACCGATCTTGGGGACGGTAAGCCCGCCCGTGGCGATCACCAGCGCGCTGCATTCGACCGGACCCACGGAGGTGTCCACCTCGAAGCGGCCGTCGCGCCGCGCGATCCGGCGCACCTCGCACGGCTGGCGCCACGCCACCTCCCCCGCCCTGCATTCCTCGACCAGCAGGTCGATGATCTGTCGCGAGCTGCCGTCGCAGAAAAGCTGGCCGAGGGTCTTCTCGTGGTACGCGATGCCGTGTTTCTCCACCAGCGCCACGAAATCGCGTGGCGTGTAGCGCGCCAGCGCGGAACGGCAGAAGTCGGGGTTGCCCGAGAGGAAATCGCGGTGGGTCGCGTGGATGTTGGTGAAGTTGCATCGGCCGCCACCCGAGATGCGGATCTTCTCCCCGACATCCTTGTAGTGATCGATGAGCAGCACGCGGCGCCCGCGCTGCCCCGCGGTGGCGGCGCACATCATTCCGGCCGCCCCGGCACCGATCACGGTTACGTCGAAGGATTGCGGAGCGTTCACGCGCGGCTGCTCAAGGGTGATCCGTGGGGCTCCGGACATGATCGAATGATTCGATGGGTTCAGGCCAAATTATGCCCGCGCGCTTCGGCAGGCCGCGTGAACCGCGCAGGCAGGTAAACTTTCGATGTGCGTTATCTCCTGCTTGTAGCCGGGCTCTTCACGGCGGGCGCCGCCACCGCGCAACAACCTCCCGCGGCGCCCGAAGCCCCAGAAGTCCAGCAGCTACCGCTCTCCACCACCGCGGAGCGCGTGTACGACTACGCCAAGCCGCGCATCGTCCAGATTCGCACGCTGCTGCACGCCGCAGGGCGCCAGACGAGCATCGGTTCGGGCTTCGTGGTCAGCGCCGACGGATTCGCGATCACCAACTATCACGTGGTGTCGCGTTTCGCCCTCGATCCCAAGACTTATCGCCTCGAGTACGTAGCGCCTGACGGCGCCAAGGGGCCGCTGAAGCTCCTCGCCATCGATGTCGCGCACGACCTCGCGGTGGTGAAGGTCGATCGGGCCGACCTGCCATTCTTCACCTTCGACACGCGCGCCCTCGGCGGCCGCCTGCCCAAGGGCGAACGCATCTACGCCATGGGCAACCCGCTCGACCTGGGCTTCACCATCGTCGAGGGCACCTACAACGGCCTGGTCGACAAGAGCTACGACGAGCGCATCCATTTTTCCGGGGCGATCAACCCCGGCATGAGCGGCGGCCCGGTGACCACGGGCGACGGCCGCGTCACCGGCGTGAACGTGGCCAAGCGCCTCGACGGCGAGCAAGTAGGGTTCCTCGTGCCGGCGCGCTACGCCGCGGCGCTCCTCGAGCGCGCGCGCAAGGGGCCGGTTCTCGCTCCCGACAAGGGGCGCGAGGAAGTCGGCCGCCAGCTCGACGCCTGGCAAGCGGCGTTCTACGAAGCCCTGAAGGCGGGCGGCTTTCGCAGCGCCACCATCGGACCCTACCGCGGCCTCGAAAGCGCGGCCCCGTGGGTCACCTGCTGGGCCTCGACCAACGCCGACCAGGTGCCGAGGGCACGCACCGCGGTCAACACCACCCGCTGCACCAGCGCCACCGGCATCTTCGTCTCCGACCGCATCCTCACCGGGCGCGTCGACTTCAGCTACTCGTACTACAAGGCGACCGACCTGAACGCGTTCCAGTTCGCCAAGGAGCTCTCGCAGCGTTCGGCCGGCCCCGGGATCGACCCGCGCGCCGGCAAGCGGCTCACCGGCCAGGAATGCCGCGACGATTTCGTGGCCGTCGCCGCGGGCGCGAAACCGGCGTTGCGCGCCACCTGGTGCATGCGCGCCTACCGCGAGTTCGAGGGCCTCTACAACGTGACGTTGCTGGTGCTCACCCAGGACCGCGATCGCGAGGCGCTGCTTGCGCAGCTCACCATGCAGGGCGTCTCCCAGGCCAACGCGGTGGCCCTCGGGCGGCGCTTCCTCGAAGCGGTCGAATGGCAACGGTGATGTGGATCGAGGTGCTGGCGCGCGACGGCGAGGTGGCCGCGCGCCAACGCATCGATACTCCGGAGGCGCGCATCGGACGCGCCTTCGACAACGACGTGGTGGTGAACGACCCGCACGTGGCCCCGCACCACCTGCGCATCTACCGCGGCGAGGACGGCGAACTGGTGGCCGAGGACCTGGCCACGTTGAACGGCATGTACCCCGAGCATGGCAGCCATCGCGTCGCGCGCCTACCGCTCGCCGGCGAGCCGGGGATCCGCATCGGGCGAACCACGCTGCGCGTGCACGACGCGGCGCACGGCGTCGCGCCCGAGCGTCCGATGACTCCCCCGCGCGCCCACGCCGCGTGGGACCTGGGCCTGGGCGCCGGGCTCTTCGTGCTGATCCTCATCCTCAACTGGCTCAACCTCACCCAGGAGCCGAGCGCCAACCTGGTGCTGCTGCCGATGATCGGCCTGGCGACCGCGCTCGCGGTCTGGGCCGGGCTTTGGTCGGTGCTCTCGCGCATCTTCTTCGGGCAGGCGCAGTTCCCGCTGCATTTGCGCGTGGCGTTGACCGCGTGCGTCGCGGTCGTGCTCTGGGACCTGCTCACCGATACCCTCTCCTTCTCCTTTGCCTGGCGCGAGGTCGCCGAGTACGCTGCGATCGGCGCATGGGCGATCCTCGCGGCCACTTGTTATGCCCACCTCGCCGCGATCGGGCCGCGGCACATGAACGTCGTGATGGGCCTGGTGCTCGCGATGATCGTGTCGGGAGCGACGGTGCAGTTCGTCACCAAGTCGGAGAATCGCGAGCTGGTCGGCCAGCGCGCCACGCTCGGAGACCTCCGACCCCCCGCCTTCCGCGTGGTCCCCCTTGCGAGCGCCGACCAGTTCCTCAAGGCAACCGAGGAGACGCGCGCGCGCGTCGACAAGGCGCGCACCCGGGAACCGCCGCCGGGGGGATCATTGTCCGACGCGGACTGAATTCGAGCGCAGACCATGCCCATAGCCCAGGAGATCGACGCCGGCGGCGTCCCGGTGAAAGTCTGGACGCGAGACCTCGAGGCGTCGGCGCGTCGCCAGCTCGAGAACGTCTCGCGGCTGCCGATCGTCCATGGCCACGTCGCGGCGATGCCCGACGTCCATGCCGGCATCGGCGCTACGGTGGGCAGCGTGATCCCCACGAAGGGCGCGATCATCCCGGCGGCGGTCGGTGTCGACATCGGCTGCGGCCTCAACGCGGTGCAGCTCTCGCTCAAGGCGGCCGACCTGCCGGCGTCCCTCGGGCGGGTTCGGAGCGCGATCGAGGCGGCGGTGCCGGCGGGTTTCGACATGCATGCTGGCGCGAAGGGACAGGGCGGCAAGCGTGAAGGCGCGGCGAAGAGGCTCGCCCAGGGCCTGGCGAGGATCGTCGAGCGCAACCCGAAGATCGGCACGATGCAAAAGGATTTTCGCGAGACCTGGATCCGCCAGCTCGGCACCCTGGGTGGCGGCAACCATTTCATCGAGGTGTGCCTCGACGAGGAGCAGAACGTCTGGGTGATGCTGCACTCGGGCTCACGCGGCATCGGCAACGTGGTCGGGCGCTATTTCATCGAGCGAGCGCGCTGCGAAATGGAGAAGGCCGACGCGCACCTGCCCGACCGGGACCTCGCCTGGTTTGCGGAGGGCACGCCCGCATTCGACGAGTACCTCGAGGCGGTGAGCTGGGCCCAGGACTACGCCACCGAGAACCGGCGCGAGATGATGCGCGCGGTGCTCCGGTCACTCGAGCCGCACGTGCCGCCTTTCCGGATCGTCGGCGAGGCGATCTCCTGCCACCACAACTACGTGGCGCGCGAGAAGCACTTTGGCGAGAACCTGCTGGTCACCCGGAAAGGGGCGATCCGCGCGGGCGAAGGCGAGCTCGGCATCATCCCGGGCAGCATGGGTGCGCGCTCATTCATCGTTCGCGGCAAGGGCAGCCGCGAGTCGCTGTGCTCCTGCGCCCACGGCGCCGGGCGCCTCATGAGCCGCACCGAGGCGCGGCGCCGGTTCTCGGCGGCCGACGTCGAGCGCCAGACGGCGGGCGTCGAGTGCCGCAAGGACGCTGGCGTGGTCGACGAGATCCCGGGTGCCTACAAGCCCATCGAGGAGGTCATGGCCAATCAGTCCGACCTGGTGGACGTCGTGCACACCCTTCGCCAGGTGGTGTGCGTGAAGGGCTGAAGCGCTTACTGCGTAGCCATCATCGCGGGGGCGGTGAGCATGCCCCCGACGGCGGCCAGGATGATGGCGAGCACGAACGCCACGACAATCACCACCGCCGTATACGCCACGGATTTCTCCGCCGGGCTCTTCATGAGGCGCGGCAGGCCGAGATACACCAGGTAAACCGCGTAGAACGCGGCGAGTATGCCGAGCAACCCCAGGGCCGGGATGATCGAAAGGATGCCCACGATCCACACCGGCGTATATGCGTACGCCGCGACCTTGACCGCCTGGGCCATGTTCTTCTCGCCGCCGAAGGTGGGCGCGAGCGCATCGATGATGAATCCCAGCAGGAACACCATCGCCACCGACATCGCGAGCTGGAACACGAGCCCGACCAGGCCCGCCATGATCGGCATGCGCACGGTGCCGAGGGGCCCGAGGCTCTGGCCGATGAAGACGATGCCGATGAAGGCTGCCACCGCCGCGACCGCCGCAAGCGGCAACACATAGCCGGCAATCAGTGCCGGCGTGGGCGTGGGGTCCGCCGCGATCGCCTCCCACTCGGTCTTGGGACTGAAGACAATGTTCTTGGCACGCTCGATCAGATTCATCCGGACCCTCAACATTTTCTGGGAAAGCGCGAGTCTACTCGTGGCGCAGCGCATGAAAAAGATTCCGTAACACATCGAATGGGTGTAGTGCCTAACATGGCCGCATGCGTCCCCTTGCCGTGTTGCTGCTGCTTTGCGCGTGCTCTGGAGGCGGAGGCGGCTCGTCACCCGCACCGCCGCCACCTCCGCCACCGCCCGTGCCGCCCGCCTCCAACGAGGTCGCGGTGTCGGCGGGTTCGCCGTTCCCGGCCGGTTGCGGCGCATCATCGGCCGGGACGGTATTTATCGGCGCGGAAGTCGAGCCCTACCTCGCAGTCGATCCCCTGGATTCGAACCATCTCGTCGGCGTGTGGCAGCAGGATCGCTGGTCCAACGGCTCGGCACGCGGATTGCTCACCGGCGTGTCCTTCGACGGCGGGGCAACGTGGACACGCGTGCAGGTGCCATTCTCCGAATGCTCCGGCGGCAACGCGCAGAACGGCGGCAACTACCTGCGGGCAACCGACCCCTGGGTCGCCTTCGGTCCCGGTGGCACCGTGTACCAGGCGGCGTTGTCGACGACCGGGGGAAGCTTCGCGGTGGGATCGACCAACTCGATCCTGGTGTCGCGTTCGACCGACGGCGGCCGTACCTGGAGTGACCCCACGACGATCATCCAGGACACCGCCCCATTCTTCAACGACAAGGAGGCGCTCACCGCGGATCCCAACGACGCGCGCTTCGCCTACCTGGTGTGGGACCGGTTGAGTTCCGCCGGCCACGGTCCCGCGTACTTCTCGCGCACCACCGACGGCGGTGCAACCTGGGAAGCGGCGCGCGCCATCTACGATCCCGGCCCGCAATCCCAGACCATCGGCAACCTGGTGCGAGTCCTGCCCAACGGGACGCTGGTGAACCTGTTCGCCCAACTCAACAACGCTGCGAGCCAGACGCAGGGCCAGCTGATGGTGATCCGCTCCACCGACCGCGGCGCCACCTGGTCCGCACCCGTCCGTGTCGCGAGCCTCACGCCCGTGGGCGCGCTCGACCCCACCACCGGGCAGGCGATACGCGACGGCTCGATCATCCCGCAGATGACCGTGGCACCTGGTGGCTCCCT
>JANNKG010000456.1:0-3547 GCA_031396185.1 Burkholderiales bacterium
CCGCCTGAGGGGGCTCGAACGCCTGCGGCGCGGGGGAATCGTTGAATGGCTGCATGAACGGCTCGATCGCCGCGTCCTCGAGCGCAGCTGCCTCGACCGGAGCCGGGGCGTGAACCGTCGCTTCGGGGAGCAGTTCTTCGAGGGGCGCCGCCTCGGTCGCCTCATCCCCGACGGGCTGCGGGTCGGCCGCCTCGAGCTCGAACACCGGCTCCGGGGACAACTCGACCGGCTCGATGGCAACCGGCTCGGGCGCGGCGGCCGCCTCGAAAGGCGCAACCGGAGCAGGCTGCGTGGCGGCTTGGGTTGCGTCGCTCTTCATCAGCTCCGCGCGCTGCGCGATCTCCGCGGCCTCGATGCGCGCGGTCCCGCCCTCCTTGAGCTCGCCCACCCAGCGCGCGAATGCAGACTGGGCGTGGTCGATGAACGCGAACAGCTCGGCCGATGCCGGCTTCTCGTCCTTCAGCCACTTGTTCATCACCTGCTCGCACTGCCAGGCCACCTCACCCAGCTCGTCGAGCCCCACCATGCGTCCGCTGCCCTTGAGAGTGTGGAAGCCGCGTCGGATGACGGTAAGCGCCTCGCGATCGTGCGGCGAGGCGCGGCTGGCGTCCAGGCTCGAAACGATCGTCGCAACCACCTCGGCGGCTTCCTCCAGGAAGATCTCGAGCAACTCGCGGTCGACCTCGGCCCCGGGCGCGTCGACGAGCTGCACCACTTGCGCGGCGGGCACCTCGGGCGCCTTGTCGGGTGCGAGACCCTGGATCGCGCGGAATACGCCGGTCTCGTCGGGGGCGGATCCTTCCCTGATCACCTGCAGCGCCGCCTCGGTCTGCTGCGCGACCGCGGAATCCGCGACCACGGCAGCGTCGCGCTGCAAGTTGCCCACGGCGCGCTCGAGCTTTGCGCGCCCGTCTTCCCCGGGCGTCTCCTTCCAGTCCTCGTAGAGGGCCTGGACCTTCTGCTTGTGCACATCGAGGTCGAGCGGGGAGACGGTGCCGGTGCGGCGTGTCTCCGGCTCGGCGGCGAGGTCGGCCGTGGCCAGTCCGAAACGCAGCAACGCGGGCATCAGCACATCGCGCGCGTGCGCGGACCCCTGTTGGAGCGCCGTGATGTAGAGGCCGAGGGCGGACAGGCCATCGGCGACCCCCTCGGCCGCGTCGCCCGTGCCGTCGAGGGCGCCTTCGGCGAACTGCTGCACTTGCGACATCACGGCGGCGTTGAGCCCGGCCGCGTCGCCGAGCTCCATGATCATGAGCGCACCCTGGACCTGGGCGAACTGGGCGGCAAGTCCGCCGAGGTCTTCGCGTCGCGCGTTGTCGCGGAAGTAGCCGTCGAGCACCTGCTCGATGTTCTGCAGGTTCACCTGGACTTCCTGGCCCACCTGGAAGAGCAGCAGTTTTTCCTGCGCGCGGCGCGTCATCTCGTCCAGCAAGCCGCCTTCGATCTGATCCATCGGCGGCAACGCCTCGCCCGCCATTGCGCTCCTCAGGCGCTCGGCGACGGTTCTTGCCTGGCGCGCGAAATCACCGCCGAGCTTGAAGTAGTTCTCCAGTGCGGATTCGAGGAATAGCAGCGCGGTGGCGACCTCGAGGGCCTGCGCTTCCGAAGGCGGGATCGCGCCTGCCTTCAACGCGGGAGCCACATTGGCCAGGCGCTCCAGGACCAGCTGGATCTCCCGGTTGGGGAGCTTGCTTGAGCGGTCGGCGAGGACCAGCGCCTGCTTGCCGAAGGGCTCGAGCGCGGCGCGGTTGCCGGAGGTGTACTTGAGCCATGTGTCCTTCTGCTGCGCGGTGAGCTCGCGCACCTCGCGCACCGCGGCGGCTACGCCCTCGTCGTCGCTGCCTCGCATCGTGTCCGGAACCGACACCAGGTGCTCGAGGCCGTAAGCCTCTTTCAGCATCGCGATGCGATCGGAAACGGCGCCCGCGCGGGCGATGGCAAGCAGCAGGTCGCGGAACAGGCGCTCCGCGACCTTTGCCGCGCCGTCGATCAGCTGCTTGATCTGCTGGTCCACCTTGGCGAACAGGGGCTTGCTGGTCGGACCGACCTCGAGGCCTCCGAAAACAAGCGCGTCGAAAAACGCGGTGGCCGCGGTCCAGAAGGGACGATTGGGCGTGGCGGCCTCGAGCGACTCTATGCTGCCGACCGCGGCGTGCATCTGGCGCATCGCCTCGGCGAGGTCACCGCCCTTCAGCATCTTCAGCAGTCCCTGCTGGTACAGCGAGCGCTGGTGGGCGAGCGCCTTGGCCCGCACCGCGTCGTCGAGCGCGGGCTGCGCTGCGACCGGCGCCAGCTGCGCGGCAAAATTGGGAAAGAAGAGGTCGCCTTCGTTGGCGTCGGACGCCCCGCGTGCGCGATTCAGCGCCAGGTACGGGGCGAGGAGACGCATCGGCTGGTCGGCCTGCCCCGCCAACAACGTGTCGAGGTATGCCGACAGGGCCGCGATGCCCTTCTTGGCGGCGGCCACGTCGGCAGGCAGGCGATTCGCGTCCTGGCCCTCGATGAAGGCGACGACCTTCTCGAGCTCCTCGTTGAAGCGCGTGGCGGCGGCGAGTCCCACCATCGCGAGGGCGCCCGTGGCCTGGTGGAGGTGCGTGAGGATGTACTTGCACGGCGCGCGCTCGTCCGGCGCGGCGGCAAGCTTGTCGAGGTTCTCGCGCGCCTGATTGAGCGAGTGGTCGATCTCGGTCTTGACCCAGGTGAGCGGGCCGAGGTCGAAATCGCTTGCGCGGTTCACGGACATTTCAGTTCCGATCGCTTATAGCTTGAAGCCCGAGACGGAACTCTTGAGTTCCTGCGCCACCGCGGCCAGGTCGCGGATCGAGCCCGCCGCCTGCTGGGTGCCGCGCGTTGTCTGGCGCGTGATCTCGAGGATGTCCTGCATGTTCTGCGCTACCTTGTTGGTGGCGTTCGCCTGCGTCTGCGTGGCCTGCGAGATGGTCTGGATCAGCTGTGCCAGGTTCTTCGTCACGAAGTCGATCTCGGAGAGCGCCTGGCCGGCAACGCCTGCGCCTATTCGCTCAACGAGCCCCCGCAGTACCGCCGCTGGCGCAACCTTCTCGGCGGCGCCT
Organism: Burkholderiales bacterium; assembly: GCA_031396185.1. Taxonomy (GTDB): domain Bacteria; phylum Pseudomonadota; class Gammaproteobacteria; order Burkholderiales; family Usitatibacteraceae; genus Usitatibacter. The sequence continues at coordinate 3,072 of JANNKG010000456.1, forward strand.
GGAACCGCGCGCCCCACATCGCGCGCATCTCCAACAACTATGGCTCCGTTCCCGTGTCTCCCGGCCCGGGGAACGGAATCCGGTCGATGGTTCCCGTCCAGCTGGACTGAAGCGGGTTACTTTACGAACCACCCCTTCGAACTCGGATCCGTTTTCAGGAACTTGAGCAGCAGCCCGCCCGCCTTCTTCTGCCCGCTCTCCGTCTCATGCGTCCCGTCCTTCTCCGTCGCGTCCTCCGCTTCCCACGTGAATCCGTCCTTCCGCCCTTTCTCCCCATCCGTCCAGAGATACGGCCCCCACAGCGCCAGCGGCGCCTTCAGCTCGCCCTTCAGCTGCTCCAGAATCAGCCACCGTACCCCGAACGCGCTCTCGTACGAGTACGGCTCCGGATTCAGATTCACCTTCGCGTACCCCGCGTACGTCCGGCTCGAGAGGTAGGCGAGGCGGAGATTAGGGAAGCGCTTTCCCGCGTCCTG
>JANNKG010000458.1:0-2947 GCA_031396185.1 Burkholderiales bacterium
CAGCAATGGCGAGGACGACACCTTGGTGATGGGCGTGAGATCGCCGGGCTTGTAGCCGAGCTTGGGATTCAGGGCCGGATTCACCGAGATGCTGGCCGGGCTTGCGATGAGGAGGCTGTAGCCGTCGGGCGCCGACCTCGCGACATTCTCGGCGGCGATCGATGAACCCGCGCCCGCCCGGTTCTCGATCACGATGGGCTGGCCGAGCGCGCGTCCCAGGTGCTCGCCGAGGGCGCGCGCGACCGTGTCCGCCGCCCCACCCGGAGCGAATCCCACGACGAGGCGAACGGGCTTGTAGGGATAGGACTGCGCGCGCGCATCGGCGCCCAGGCCCCACACCGCCAGCGCCGCAACCAGCGCGAAGCACCGCATCATGATTCTTTCCTTTCGGAGGTGGAGGGGGCGATGGCGAGAACGATCTTGCCCAGGTGACGGTTCGATTCCATCTGCGCGCGCGCGGCCGGGAGCTCGTCGAACGAATACACGCGATCGATGACCGGGCGGATGCGTCCGGCGGCGATGGCGGGCATGAGGTCCGCAACGAAGGCGGGCACTCCGGCTGCGCGCTGCTCCGGCGAACGCAGCTTGTTCGACACGCCGAAGAGCGTGAGGCGCTTGGCGTGGAGCGCCTGGATGTCGATCTCGGCCTTGAGCACGCCATCGACGTAGCCCACGGTGGCGAGCCGGCCTTCGAACGCCATCGAGCGCACGCACTCGGCGAACACGGATCCGCCCACTGTGTTGACGATCAGGTTCACGCCGCGGCCCTCAGTGGCCTCCATCACCGCGTTGTGGAAATCGCCCACGCGGGTAGCGAGGCCCACGTCCAGCCCGACCGCTTTCAGGCGATCGAGCTTTTCCTGCGAGCCGGAGGTGCCGATGACCTTCGCGCCCAGCGCCTTGGCCGCCTGCAGCGAGGCGACCCCGACACCCGACGAGACACCGGTCACCAGTAGCCAGTCGCCGGGCGCGAGCCTGCCTTGAAGGACGAGCATGTCGTGCACGACGAGGAACGTGAGCGGGATGGACGCGGCCTCCTCCCAGGAGAGATTGGCCGGCATCGGGATCGCCTCGCGTACGTCCATCAGCGCGTACTCGGAGAATGCGCCGGCACAGCGCCCCATCACGCGCTGGCCGACCTTGAACCCGATCGCTTCCGGCCCGAGTGCGGCGACGGCGCCCGCGCCCTCCATGCCGATCGCCTTGGCGGTGCCGGCCTTTTGCAAGCCGTGGCCGAGGATGAACTCGCCACGGTTCAGGCTCGCGGCGTGCATGCGCAGCAGTAGCTGGCGCGGTCCCGGCTCCGGGACCGCCGCATCGCGCAGCTCGAGCGTGGCGCGATCGGCGGTGGTTTGCATCAAGTAGGACTTCATCGCTTCAGTCGCCCCGAAATCGGTGTGTCATGATGCCGATGATGATGGAGCAAATGATGCAGCATGGCCAGATGATGCGGGCCATGCCCGCCAGGTAACCGCGCTTGCAGATGAGCGCCACACCGATATCCACGTGAAATACAAGGACTATTACGCAATCCTCGGCGTGAAGCGCGACGCCAAGGCCGACGACATCAAGAAGGCGTACCGCAAGCTCGCGCACAAGTACCATCCGGACGTCAGCAAGGACCCGAAGGGCGAGGAGAAATTCAAGGAGATCGCCGAGGCGTACCAGACGCTCAAGGATTCCGCAAAGCGCGCCGCCTATGACGAGCTCGGCAGCGCGTATCAGCCGGGACAGGAGTTCCGGCCTCCCCCCGACTGGGAGAAGCAGTTCCGCGGTGCACCGGGCGCCGACGGCGCTTTCTCGTTCGACGACATCGACCTGTCGCATTTGTTTGACACGCTCTCCTCGCGCGCTCGCCATTCAGGACAGGCCCGCGGCGCGGCGCGCATTCCCGGCCAGGATTACGAAGTCACGGTGCACCTGTCGCTCGCGGACGCATTTCGCGGTACGCAAGTCGATTTGAACGTGGGTGTTCCCGAGCACGACGAGCAGGGCCGCCTGCGCCACGCGCCGAAGACGATCAACGCGCGGATTCCGAAGGGCGCGACCGACGGCCAGCGGCTTCGGCTGCGCGGCCAGGGCGGCAGGGGCCTCAACGGCGCACGCGCCGGAGACCTGTACCTGAACATCGCGTTGCACCCACATCCCCTCTACCGCCCGAGTGGACACGACCTCTACCTCGACTTGCCCCTCACGCCCTGGGAAGCGGCTCTGGGCGCCACCATCGAGGTGCCGACGCTCGAAGGCGCGGTGGATTTGAAGATTCCCCCCGGCACTACCGCAGGACGCCAGCTTCGGCTCGGGAAGAAGGGCTTGCCGAAACCCGGCGGCGGAGAGGGCGATCTTTTCGCGATCGTGCAGATCGTCAATCCCGGCGTGCTCGGGGATCGCGAGCGCGAGCTGTTCAAGGAGCTCGGAGAGGTCTCCGCCTTCAATCCCCGCGGCCACTTCGTCCAGGAGAATTGATCATGGCAGTGGAACACCAGGAATGGTTGTGGCTCAGCTCCGGGACGCGAATCTCGATCGTCGAGCTCGCGCAGTTCTCCGGATTCCAGGAATCCGAGCTTCGGGACCTCGTCGACTACGGCGCCCTCATGCCCGCCGCACCCGAGGACGAATCGGCGTTCGACGCCGATTGCGTGGCGCGCCTGCGCAAAGCGGCGCGGCTGCGCGACGACCTCGAGCTGGAGACCCCGGCGCTCGCGCTCGTGCTTTCCTTTCTCGAAAGAATCCAGCAGCTTGAGGGAGAAGTGGCGAACCTCGCCGCGCGCCTGCCCCGCGGCCGACCAGGCTGAAAGTCAGGCCGCTGTTCTGGGGCGATTTATCCTATCGGTGAAGTGCTCGCAACGCGAGCTTGCGCAGCTCGCTGTACCACAGCACCACGCTCGCCATCGCCGCGCACACCAGCCACTGGTCGAGGCCCAGCGGCACCGTGCCGAAGGCGATG
>JANNKG010000461.1:0-9882 GCA_031396185.1 Burkholderiales bacterium
GAGGACGCGGCCGCCACCCGCGCGCGGGGCGATCCCTGTGTGCAGGTCGCGGTGATGCGCGATGGCGTTACCCGTTTCTGGGTGCGCCACGGCGGCCTCGGCTGGTTCGGCTTCAACCTGCCCGTCGACCGCGCAAACCTCCTGGCCCACTGCATCCTCGATATGGCCATGCCGCGCGGACGCCCGGTCGACCTGTCACGCGTGAGGCGGCGACAGTCGGACCTCTCGCACTAAGCGAGCGACGCTTCAGTTATTCAGCGTGCGCAGGTTCGCGGCGGCGGGGCCTTCAGGACGAATCTCAACCTCGTACTCCACGCGCTGGGTGGCCTTCAACTTCTTGACCCCCGGCGTGCGGATCGCGGATTGATGCACGAAGATCGGCGGGCCGCCGAGGTCGGGCGTGATGAGGCCGAAGCCCTTGGCGTCGTTGAACGACCGGACGACGCCCGTTACCGTGACCTTGGTGGCCTCGGTCATCAAAGGGGCCGGATCTTGGCGGCGGCGGGGCCCTTCTGGCCCTGCGTCACCTCGAACTCAACCTTCTGGCCTTCCTTGAGCGACTTGAACCCGCTTCCCTGGATTTCCGAGTGGTGGGCGAAGAGATCCTTGCCACCATCGTCCGGGGTGATGAAGCCGAAACCCTTCGCGTCGTTGAACCACTTGACGGTACCAGCAGCCATTTTTCAAATCCTTCCATATCGATGGTCCGGGCAACCCCCCGGAGACGGGTCGAAGATCAAGGAAGGGAATTGACTGCCACTTCGGACTCCGCCGTGGGGCGCGGGTAGGAGGGGACTGATCGTTCACTGCCTTATGATCCTGCGCAGCTATTGTACGCCACCGCCCAACCCCCCGGGTTAGTCCTGCAACACCTCCCGCACCACGTAGCCGCCGGACTTCTCGTCGCGCTCCAGATCGAGCATTCCCCGTGACTGCGCCTCCTCGAGGAGCTGGTTGAAGGAGCGGAAGCCGTAGAAGGTCTCGTTGAAGCCGGGTTTCCTGCGCTTGAGAGTCTGCTTCACCATCGAGCCCCAGATGGTCTCGTCTTCGCCGCGCTCGTCAACCAGCGCTTCCAGGGTTTCGAGCACCAGGTCCAGCGCCTCCAGTTGCCGCGCGTCATCCACCTTGGGTGCGGCGGGTGCACGACCCTCTCCCCGGCCCTCTCCGGACGCAGCCTTCGCAGCGGGCTTGGGACGGGCAGGCGCGTGGGTTTTCTTTTGCTCGCGCACCAGGTCGTCGTAATAGATGAACTCGTCGCACGCGGCGACCAGCAGGTCGGAAGTCGACTTCTTCACGCCCACGCCGATCACCGTCTTGTCGTTCTCGCGCAACTTGCTCACCAGGGGCGAGAAGTCCGAATCGCCGCTCACGATCACGAAGGTGTCTACGTGCGCCTTGGTATAGCAGAGGTCGAGCGCGTCCACCACCATGCGGATGTCGGCGGAATTCTTGCCCGACTGGCGCACGTGCGGGATCTCGATCAGCTCGAAGGAGGCCTGGTGCATCGGCGCCTTGAATTCCTTGTAGCGCTCCCAGTCGCAGTAGGCCTTCTTCACCACGATGCTGCCCTTCAGCAGCAGGCGCTCGAGCACCTTGCTGATGTCGAAGCGGTCGTACTTCGCCTCGCGCACGCCGAGGGCCACGTTCTCGAAGTCGCAGAACACGGCCATGCTCTTGATGTCGGTGGGGGTAGTCATGGGGTGAAGCTTACCAGCCGAAATCGGGCACCCGCCTCCACGGGTGCCACATCAGGGCGCGATGTAGCCGTAGCCCTTCTGCTGGTACGCGACGAGCGAGATCCAGCCGTTGGGGACGAGCGTCACTTCCTGCATCACGTCGGCGGGCTTGAGCTTCCGGGCGGCGAGTGGCACGTTGCATTGCTCCAGCGCCTCGACGCCGCTCGCCTTGCGCAGCGCGCGCAGTTGGGCAGCGATCTTGAGGGCATCGGCGCGGTCGGCTTCCTTGACCAGGTTCAGGTTGGTCTGGGTGTAGTACGACGCATCGCCCCGGAATGCGAGCACCATCCTCGGCGTGACGCCGCTTTCGATGAGCTGCTTGCGAGTGAGCTCGATCACGGTGAGCTTGGTCATCAGCGCCTGCGGGTTGGCGTCGGTGATGTCGAACGCGATCTTCATCTCCTTGGACGACCCGGCGTGCATTGATTCCTGGGACATCGCGGCGCATCCGGACAGTGCCACGGCGGCGAGCGTGGAAAGCAGAGCGTGTTTCATACGTTGTTCCCCCTTGGTGAGAGTTGCGGTTCAAGCGTACACCCGGCACGGACTGAGGGTGGAACTACCAGCGGCACTTGCCTTCGCCGAACTCGTTGGCGATGAGCGGCACGATCGCGGCCAAGCCGAGCGCCGAGTAAGCGGTGCGGCAATCGGGCTTGCGGGCATTCTCGATGGCGGTTTCCATCTTCGTCCTGCGCCCGGGGGCGGGCGGCATCGGGAAGGGGAGGATCGCGCGCCGTCCCGAGCCTTCGCGCGCGATCTGTCCGGCGCGATTGCGCACCGCGTCGAGGTCGATGCTCGGCAGGGTCGGATCGTAGAGGGGCGAAGTTTCGCCGCGAGGGGGAGCGACGCCCTCGCCCCGGCCTTCTCCCAGGGGAGGGGAAGGACCTCTCGGCAGAGCGCGTTCGATTCTCGCCGGTGTTTCGATCGGCTCGACGCGAGCGCCGGGCGGCAGCCGCGGCTCGACGTGCTCGAGCACTGGCGGCTTCGGCGAGACCGGGATCTCCTGCGCCGGCGCGGTTTCAACCGGCTTCGCTAGGGTCTCGATGCGGGGCGGCGCGATGCTCTCGATGCGCGGCACCGGCAGGGCGGGCACTTCGACCGGTGGGCGGTCGACTGGCGGCGTGGGGACCACCGCGGGCAACGCCGGGGCCTCGAGCGGCGCGCGCTCGACCGGCGGGAGCGGGGCGGGAGTGACCGGCAGCGGTGCGGGCACGGGCGGAGGAGCCGGCAATTGCGCCGGAGCAGGAGCAGGCACTTGCACCGGCACTGGCGCCGGCGCGGCCACATCCACGGGTGGCGCGGGAATCTCGGGCGGCGGCAGCAAGGCCGGCGCTTCGGCAGGCAGCGGCAAGCGCAGCGGCGGCGCCATTTCGAGCTTGCGATCGGGGACTACGATACGGTCCAGCAGCGGCGGAAAGTCGAAGGGCGCGGGGCGTGGCTCGGGCACCGCGGTTCGCTCGATCTCCGCGGCGACACTCGGCTCGAGCGGGGAGAGGCGCTCCTCGCTTTCGCGGGGAGGGCGTACGGGCGGGACCGGAATGGCAGGAGCGGACGCTACCGGAGCGGGAGCCACAGCCGCGCGCTCGATCGGGGGCGCCAGCTCGACGGCGCGAAGGGGCCCGGGCAACGTGACTTGCATCGAGCCCCACATCGCGCGGCCTTCGCGACTCCCTCCGCTGGGCGCGCCGAAGATGAGGATGAAGAGGGCGTGCAGGAGCATCGAGAGGATCACGAACTGGGTGAGCGGGGTCTTCTCGATCGTTCGGGCGGGCGTGACCCACCGCGGGGGCAACGGCGGTTCGGGCCGGCGGGGTGTCAGGTAGGCGGAGGTGGGCGGCACGATGTGCCATAATACTTCCCCATGGGTGATCTGGTCTTCAAATCGGCGAAAACCCTCGCGCGCATGCTTCGCGCGCGAAAGGTGTCGCACGTCGAGGTGCTGAAAGCCTTCATCGCGCAGATCGAGCGCGTGAACCCGAAGGTCAACGCGATCGTCACCTTCCTGCCCGAGGCGGCGCTGAAGGAGGCAAAGCGGCTCGACAAGAAGCGCGACCCACTCGCGAGTCAGGGAAGGGGTCTCCTTGCGGGGCTGCCGATCGCCTACAAGGACATGCTCGATACCCAGGGAGTTCGCACCACATTCGGATCGCCGATCTACGCGAACCACGTGCCCCTCGGGGATCACGCACTGGTCGAGCGCCTGAAGGCCGCGGGTGCGATCACGCTCGGCAAGACCAACACGCCCGAGTTCGCCGCCGGCAGCCAGACCTTCAACCCGGTCTTCGGCCGCACGCTCAATCCGTACGACCTCGACAAGACGTGCGGCGGCTCGTCGGGTGGCGCGGCGGTGGCAGTGGCCTGCGGGATGTTGCCGTTCGCCGACGGTTCGGATCTCGGCGGGAGCCTGCGCAACCCGGGCAACTTCTGCAACGTCGTGGGGTTTCGCCCCACACCCGGGCGCGTGCCGTATTTTCCCGCCACCGATGTGTGGGGCACGCTGTCGGTGCTCGGCCCGATCGCGCGCTCGGTGGAGGATGCGGCATTCCTCCTGTCGGCGATGGCGGGGCCCGATATCCGCTCGCCCATCAGCATCACCGATCCGGGATCGATGTTCGCGAAGCCGCTCGCGCGCGACTTCAGGAAGGTGCGGGTGGCGTGGTCAAGGGACCTCGGCGGGCTCCCGGTCGACCCGCGTGTCACCGCCGTGCTCGAAAAGCGACGCAAGGTGTTCGAATCGCTCGGCTGCATCGTGGAAGACGCGGCACCCGACCTCGAAGGCGCCGACGAAGTGTTTCGCGTGTTGCGCGCGAACAGTTTCGCGATGAGGTACGCCGAGCTGCTGAAGAAGCACCGCGCGCAGATCAAGGACACGGTGATCGGGAATATCGAGGAGGGGTTGAAGCTCGATGGGCCGCGGGTGGGGCGCGCGATCGCGCTGCGCTCCGACATCTTCCGGCGCATGCGGGAATTCATGGACCGCTACCAGTACCTGTGCCTGCCGGTGAACCAGGTGCCGCCGTTTCCGGCTTCGCAGCCTTACGTCGATACGATCGCCGGCGTGAAGCTCGACAATTACGTGGACTGGATGAAGACCTGCTACCACATCACCGTGACCAGCCACCCTGCGATCTCGGTGCCGGCGGGATTCACCGACGACTCGTTGCCCTTGCCGGTGGGATTGCAGATCGTCGGGCGCTATCGCGATGATTTCGGCGTGCTGCAGATGGCGCACGCCTTCGAGCAGGAAACGCAGGTGGCGAAGCGGCGCCCGCCGGTTACTTGAGCGGCGTGGCTTTCTGCGACGAGACGAAGATCACCGCGTCGGTGATCGCCACCACATCGTGTTCCTCGCCTGGACTCGTGAAGAGGTAATCGCCCTCGTGCATCGAAACGTCGCCGAGGCTCACTTGCCCGGAGATCACCACCACTTCCTCGGTGCCGTGATGGGCGTGGGTGGGGACCCGCGAACCCTTCTTCAGCCGCACGAAGGACGATCGGCCGCCGGTGTCGTTATAACGGAAGAGGGCGCGATCGACGCCGGCGTGCTCGGTCGGCTTCCATTCACGCCCCTCGGAACGGTTCAGCATTGCTGTCCCCTTTGTCAAGAGGGGATAGCTTAACCAAAACTGCGAGATTCAGCGGTCGCGACCCTTGCCGCGCTCGTCCTTGTCGCGACCCTGGCCGCGGTCTTCCTTGTCTTCCTTGTCGCGGCCTTTCGCCTTGCCCTGGGGCGCGCGTTCCTGCTGGTATTGCGGCTGCTGGGGCTGCGTGGCGGGCTGCTGGCGAACGGTCTGCGGCCGTTGGGCGGGTGATTGCGACGCCGGCTGCTGTGGCTCCTTGTCCCAGCCCTTCGCCTTGCCCGGGGGACGGCTTTCCCCTTCCCAGCCCTTGGCCTTGCCGGGAGGCGGGCCGCGCACTTCGCCTTGCTGCTGGCGCGCCACCGGTGCCTGCTGGTATTGCGGTTGCTGCTGCGTAGCGGCGCGGCGCGGCGCATCGCGTTGCGGCTGCGCGGCCGGGGCCTGCGCCCGGTACTGCTGGAAGCGCTGCTGCACGATGACTTCACGCGGCTGGTAGCGATAGTTTTGTGTCTGGATCACGACCTGCTGGGCCGGCTGCGGATAACGGCTGCCGGTGTACTGGCGCTGATAGACCGGCAACGGCGCGGGTGCGGGCGCGGAGCTGCGGTTCCAGCGGTCCCAGCCGCTGCGGCGCTCCTCCCACGACGAGCCCCAATGGTCACCCCAGCGCGGCGGCGAATCGGCGCGCCATCCGCTGAAGTACACCGGCGCGCTGCGGTAGTAACGTACGGGCACGCGCAGGAGGTAAACCGGCACGTCGAAGCGGTCGATGCCTTCCCACGGCCCGTTGTACCAGGGGCTCGTATACCAGTTGTCGCGCTCGTAGACCCAATACAAGCCGTCGTAGAAGAAGTAGTTCGAGTTCAGGCGCGGCGCGTAATAGACGGGATAGTTCGGCACCCGGTGCAGCACGGGATACGTCGGCAGGTTGATGCCGATGCTCACGCTCACCTGGGCGTTGGCCGGGGTGGCGGCAGAGAAGAGGAGCACGAATGCGGTGACGGGTGCGGCGATCAGGGCGTAGCGCATGGTTGTTTTTCCTCCGGGACGACGAAGGGGATTGCGAGTCGTCCCACATGAGACTGGAATTAACGCGCCGCGTTCCGCCCGGGTTGACCTCGGCCAACAACAAAAAAGCCCCGCGAACGGGGCTTTTCGTAAGGAGAACCGCCGTTATCGGCCGTTCTTTTCCATCGCAAGCGTTTCGGCGATGTCCCGGTTCATGCTGCGCTTGCCGGTGCCCATCGGGCGGGCGCCCATCGAGGCGCTCTTGCCGGCGGGCATCGCGACGGTGTCGATCACGTGGATCACGCCATTCGATTGCGCGACATCGGCGGTAGTCACGTGCGACATGCCGCCCTTCGCATCGGTCAGCATGATCATGCCGCCGCTCGAAGTTACCGTAATTTTCTCGCCTTCGACGGTGGTGAGCCACGCCTTGCCGTTGCCGTCGGTGATGCGCTGCTGGAGCGCGCGCGAATCGAGGCGGCCCGGCACCACGTGATAGGTGAGGATGTCCGTCAGCATCGGCTTGTTCTCGGGCTTAAGGAGCGTATCGACGGTGCCGGCGGGCAGCTTTGCAAATGCGTCGTTGGTCGGCGCGAACACGGTGAAGGGGCCCGCGCCCTTCAGCGTCGGAACCAGGTCGGCGGCCTTCACAGCGGCGACCAGCGTGGTGTGGTCTTTCGAATTCACGGCGTTGTCGATGATGTCCTTGTTGGCGAACATTTCCGCTCCGCCTACCATCGTCTGCGCGCTGGCTGACAATGCGGCGAACACGATGGCTACAGCAACTGCGATTTTTTGCGATTTCAAGTTAAATTCCTTGTCTGATGGATGACCCGCATTCAGGTTGATCGCGGGCTCGTCTGCAAGGGAACATACGAGGGTGTTCGCGGAATGGATGCGAACGTGGACCGGGCGATATCACGCAAGGAGCAATCGATGGAACAACTGAATAGCGATGCAATGGCCCAGGTGATTGCGATCGTGTTGATCGCCGTCAGCCAGCAGCTAGACGCGGCGAAGCTCAGGGCGGACCTGGTGGTGCTGGCCGAAGCGCCGGGAGAGAATTCGATCGCCGGGGTGCGGGAGGTCGTCACCGCGCTGAGCAAGCTACTGCCGGAATGACCCCTGCGTCTTCGGCCAGGCCTGCCGCCTGCTCCCGCTCTGGCTTACCATACGTTACCCATGTGTCGAACCGCCCTCCTGCTCATCACCTTTTTCCTGGCCGCGTGCGCCTCGGATGCGCGCAACGACTCGGCGCGCGCCTGGCAGGTCGCCGAGTGCAACCGGGTTATCGACAAGGAGGACCGCGACCGGTGCGTTCGCCGGGCGGAGGACGACTACGGGCGCCGCTCCCGCGAAGCGGAAACGGCAGCCCGCAAGAAGTAGTTCAGTCGGGCTTGATGTTCGCGGCCTTCACGATCTTCGCGGACTTCTCAATCTCCGTCTTGATATGCGCCGCGAACTCCTGCGGCGTGCTCGCCACGACGATCACGCCGGCGGTGGTGAGCTTTTCGACCACGTCGGGCTCGCGTAGAGCGCGAACGATCTCGGCATGCAGCCTGTCGAGCACCGCCTTGGGCAGGTTCGGGGGTGCCACGAAACCGTACCAGGCGTTCGCTTCGTAACCGGCGACGCCGGACTCCGCGATCGTCGGAACATCGGGGAGCAACGCCAGGCGCTTGGCCGAGCCGGTCGCAAGCATCTTCAGGCGCCCGGCTTTCGAAGGCGGCAACGCCGTCGGCAGCACGTCGATTTGCGTTTTCACGGTGCCGCCGAGCAGGTCCGGGTACGCCGCGGCACTTCCCTTGTACGGCACGTGCGTCATGTCGATGCCGGCCATCATCTTGAACTGCTCCATCGCGAGGTGCTGCGACGAGCCGCTGCCGCCCGAGGCGTAGCTGATCTCGCCCGGCTTCGCCTTGGCCGCGGCCACCAGCTCCTTCACGCTATTCACGTTGAGCGACGGGTGCACCACCAGCAGCATCGGCGCGGACACCGCGAGCGTGACCGGCGTGAAGTCCTTCACGATGTCGTAGGTCATCGTCTTGTAGAGCGCGGCATTGGCCGCGTGCGAGCCGGGAGACGCGATGCCAAGCGTGTATCCATCGGGCGGCGACTTGGCCACGAAATCCGAACCGATCATGCCGTTGGCGCCAGGCTTGTTGTCGACGATGACCGGCTGGCCGAAGCGTTCGCTCAGCTTCTGCCCGACGAGGCGTGCGAGCAGGTCGGTGGTGCCGCCCGGCGAGTACGGCACGATGATCTTCAGCGGCTTGCTGGGGAAGGCCTGCGCTGCGGCAAGCGCAGGCAGGGTGGCTGCGAGCAGCACGGCGGCGGCGCGTGCGAAGAACACACTTTTCATCTCTTTTCCTCCAGGTCGGGGTTGACGGCAGCGGTTGCGAAGCACTATAGTCCTATATAGGACATTGCGCAACACCCTTGGGGAAGAGGAGAAAAAATGATCGTCGAGGAACGCATCTACACCGCCATTCCCGGCAAGTCGCTCGAGTACGTGCGCATGTACGAGGGCGAAGGGCTCGCGATCCAGCGCCCGATCCTCGGCCACCTCGTGGGCTACTTCACCAGTGAGGTCGGCACGCTCAACCAGATCGTGCACCTCTGGGCCTACGAGGACATGGCTGACCGGGCCGCCCGCCGCGCCACCCTCCTGTCCGATCCGCGCTGGAAGGCGTACTCGGCCAAGGTCGTGCCGCTCTTGCTCAGCCAGGAAAACAAGATCCTCGTCCCCGCCCCCTTCTCGCCTTGGTCGAAGGGCCCCGCTTATTGAAATCCCCGCTCGCGCGGGGATGACCTCAACGTTTGTCGTCCCCGCGTAGGCGGGGACCCAATCACCCGGAGACTTAATTGAAAATCACCAACGTCATCGCCCACCAGCTCACCGTCCCCGTCAACGAGCCGTTCACCTCCGCGCGTGGCCAGTACTACAAGAGCAAGGGTGCCCTCGTGGTCGAGATCGTTACCGACGAGGGCATCGTCGGCTGGGGCGATTGCTACGGCCCGGCCGCTGTCTCGAGGAGCGTGATCGAAAGCCTCTACAAGCCGGCGCTCATCGGGCAGGACCCGTTCAACGTCGAGGTGATCTGGGAGATGCTCTATAACAAGATCAAGGACTATGGCCTCTCGGGCATGACGATCTCGGCGCTCTCCGGTGTCGACATCGCGCTCTGGGACATCATCGGCAAGGCGTGCAACCAGCCGATCCACCGCCTGATCGGCGGCGCCTTCCGCACCAAGGTGCAGGCGTACGCCACCGGCTTCTACTTCAAGAACTTCGATCGCCTGAACGAAGAGGCCGTCGAGGAGGCGCTCGGCTACACCAGCCAGGGTTTCAAGGCGATCAAGATGAAGATCGGCCTGGGCAACCACAAGAAGGACATCTCGCGCGTCGAGGCGGTTCGCAACGCCGTGGGCGACGACGTCGAGATCATGGTGGACGCGAACCATTCGTTTACCGTGCCCCAGGCCATCAATATCGGCCGCGAGCTCGAGCGCCTCGGGGTCAGCTGGTTCGAGGAGCCGATCTCGCCCGAGGACAACGA
>JANNKG010000494.1:0-2582 GCA_031396185.1 Burkholderiales bacterium
TATCGCGTTCTCACCCAGTTCGAGCAGGCGGGCCTCCTGGTGCGCCATCATTTCGAGGGCGGCAAGGCGGTCTACGAGCTCAACGAGGGCGGCCACCACGACCACCTCGTGTGCCTGCAATGCGGGCGCGTCGAGGAGTTCTACGACTCCGAGATCGAGAAGCGCCAGAACAAGGTCGCCAAGGACCGCGGATTCGCGATCAGCGACCACCAGCTCTACCTGTACGCGGACTGCATCAAGACCCACTGTCCCCACCGTCCGGCCGACTGACGCGGGCATGAAGGACACGCTCAAGCCCGGGCTCGAGGGCACCTTTCGCTACCGGGTTGCGCAATCCAAGACAGTGCCGCGCATCTATGAAGAGGCGCCGGATTTCCAGATGATGCCGGCGGTGCTCGCCACCGGCTACCTGGTGGCGCTCGCGGAGTGGGCGTGCGTCGAGCTGGTGAAGCCGCACCTCGATTGGCCGCGTGAGCAGACGCTCGGCACGCGCGTGAACCTCTCGCATGTCGCCGCCACTCCGCCGGGATTCACCATCGATATACGCGCGCGCCTTGACGCGGTCGAGGGGCGCAAGCTTTCGTTCAGCGTCTCCGCCCACGACGGCGTGGATTCGATCACCGAGGGCACGCACGAGCGCCACGTGATCGATGCGGCCCGCTTCGAGGCGAGGATCGCCGCGAAGCAGCGCGCAGCCGTAGCGGGCCGATGAAGACTCACGCCACCCTCGCAATCCTCGCGCTCGCCCTGTTTGCGGCGGTCCTGCCTGCCGAGGCACAGCGCGGCCCGGCGCCGGCATCGCCTGCGGGCGAGATCGCCTTCGACCAGTTGCCCAAGGAGGCGCGCGCGGCGCTCGCGCTTATCCGCAAGGGCGGCCCGTTCCCGTACGCGCGCGATGGCGCCGTCTTCGGCAACCGCGAAGGGCTGCTGCCGACGCAGAAGCGCGGCTACTATCGGGAATACACCGTGAAGACGCCGGGCGTTCGCACCCGGGGAGCGCGGCGCATCGTGGCCGGCGGCGGCGGCGAGTTTTTCTACACCGACGACCACTACAATCATTTCCGGCGCATCCGGGAATAGGAGCGGAAAACATGGCCCTCGAGGCGCTCGCGAACCTGCTGGAAGACGACGAGGGCGGCATCTGGTTCCTTCCCGCGCATGTCGAGGCGCGCTCGATCCAGAAGCTCGCCAAGTCCGAGGGCTTTGCCTTCTTCCATGTCGATGGCAAGAACATCAACCGCAAGGAGCAGTTGATGAATGCCGTGGCCACGGCGCTACACTTCCCGAAGCATTTCGGCAACAACTGGGACGCGCTCGAGGAATGCCTCACCGACCTCGAATGGGTCGAGGCCGACGGCTACCTCATCTACTACGACCACATCGACGGCCTCCTCAATACCCATCCGGCGGAGTTCGAAACGCTGGTGGAGATCCTGCGCGATTCGGTGGCGGCGTGGCAGGAGGATGGCGAGCCGATGGTGATCCTGCTGTCGGGGACGAAACCGCCGAAGGGCGTGTCGAAGCTGAAAGGTGATTAGGCCCCGGCCTTCGCCGGGGTGACACTAGGGGCAGACCACCGGGATGCGCTCGGCAAGCCGGATTTCATCCGAGGTCACCGTTGCGCGGTACGCGAGCACCTCGACCCCCGCAGCAATCGCCTCGCGCAGCAGACGCCCGTATTCGAAATCGATGCCGTCGGCCGGGCGCACCTCGTTCACGTCGCCGCGCTGCACGCAGAAAACCTGCACCGGACGCATCCCGGCCGCCTTGATTCGCATCAGCTCGCGCAGGTGCTTCGCGCCGCGGGCGCTGACGCAGTCCGGGAACAGCGCGACACCCCGGCTCGCCGCCGCCGTCACGTTCTTCACCTCCACATAGCAGGGTTCGCGCCCCGGGCCCTCCAGCAGGAGGTCCACGCGGCTCCCCTCTTCCCCGAAAGCAACCTCGCGCCGCACGCTCGAGTAGCCGGCGAGCTCACCGATGGTGCCGTCGCCTATGGCCTCGGCCACCAGCGCGTTGGGTAGCCCCGTGTTGATGCCCACCATCACGCGCTCCACCTCCACGATTTCCCAGGTGTGCCGGTACTTGCGCGTCGCGCTGTCGCTCTCGGATAGCCACACGCGGCTGCCGGGCTCGCAGCAGCCCATCAGGGAGCCGGTGTTCGGGCACGCGGCGGTGATGACACCGGAGGGGAGTTGGATGTCGGCGAGGAAGCGCTTATAGCGCCGGATCAGGCGCCCCTCGACCAGTTTCGCGGAGTAGAGCAGCGACTCAGTCGGCTACGAGGCCGCGGCCGCGGAAGATTCGCCGTCGCCCTTGTCGATCTGCTTCTTCACCTCGTCCATGTCGAGCGCCTTGGCCTTTGCGACGACCTGCTCGAAGGCACTCTGCGGGAGGGCGCCGGGCTGCGAGAACACGATGATCTGGTCGCGAAACACCATCAACGTCGGGATCGAGCGGATATTGAATGCGCCCGCGAGCTCCTGCTGCTCGTCGGAATTGATTTTCGCGAATACGACATCGGGATGCGATTCGGAAGCTTTCTCGAACACCGGGGCGAAACCGCGGCAAGGGCCGCACCA
>JANNKG010000529.1:0-3867 GCA_031396185.1 Burkholderiales bacterium
GAGGACGACGAGGACGGTGGCCCCCGCCAGCGCGAGCACCGTGCCGCACAGGTGGGTATAACCGTTGAATCGCTCGCCGTGGTGCATGGCTCGATTATCCGTGACGGGGCGGCGAGCGCGGCGGTTGATCCATCGCAACACGCCGGCGGCCCGGAATCGGGACAATCCCGCCATGGATGTCCAGATCATCACCGGGCCTTTGAGCGCGCGCGCGCCCCGCGTGCCCGAGTTGCTCGCGCACGCGCCGATCTTCCGGGACCTGTCGCGCGAGGAGATCGCGCGCATGGCCGCGGGAACGACCCAGGTGCATGCGGAGCGCGGCAGGATCCTGTTCCAGCGCGGCGACCCCTGCACCGGCTTCCATGTCCTCGCCTACGGACAGGTGAAGCTCGCCGTAACCAGCGCCGCGGGTGCGGAGAAGGTGATCGAGATCCTGGGCCCCGGATGCAGTTTCGGCGAGGCGGTGATGTTCACCGACCGGCCCTATCCCGTCACCGCGACCACGCTCGCCGATTCGCTGCTGCTGCACGTGGCCAAGGAGACCCTCAATGCGGAGCTCGAGGGCGACCCGCGCCTCGCGCGCCGCATGCTTGCGGGGCTGTCGATGCGCCTGCACATCCTGGTGAAGGACGTCGAGGCGATGACGCTTCATTCGGCGACCCAGCGCGTGATCGGCTACCTGGCTCTCCTGCAGGACGGCGCCGGCGCGGGAATCGTCACGCTGCCGGCGCAGAAATCGCTGGTCGCCTCGCGCCTGAACCTCACGCCCGAGTACTTTTCCCGGATCCTCCACGATCTCGCCGCCGAGGGCCTGATCCGCATCGACGGCCGCGACATCGAGATCATCGACCCCGTGGCGCTTGGCGCCTTCGGCAGCGAGCCCAAAGCTCGTTAGCACACGCCCGCGACCGCGACCGGCGAGTCGTCGCGATAGACGGTGAGGACATACCCGCGTTCGTCCAGTAGCGTCGCATGGCGCCATCCCCCACACGCGAGTAGCGGATAAAGCATCAGCGGCTCGCGCGCCAGCAGGAATACGTGCGGCCCCGCCTGCTCATGATCGAGGGCGTCGAGGATGCGCAGCAGGGGCTCGGGCGGCGAGAGGTCGCGCAGGTCGCTCGGTGATGGCAGTTCGTGGGTCATGGGGCTCCCCGACCGCGGGATGAGCGCCGTCGATGGCCCATGGTCCTCCCCGGACGCCGTGATTTCCTTGAAGCAGTTCAAGGCAACGCCGGCCGCAGGGGTCGAGCATTCGGTCCATGCGCCCCGCCCGATACCTTGCAGCCATCCTCGCTACCGCCCTGATCGGCGGCTGCGATTCCCACTATGTCTTCGACACCGTGGCCCTGCATCGCTGGGGGCACGGCGCGTACGACTGGCTGCTTCCCGACGAACCCGAAAGGCCGAGATGAACCAAATCGATAGCGCCCTGGACCTGCCCGAGGACGAGCCGATCCCCGCGATGCAGCAGCTCCTCGACAACCCGTTCCTGCTGCTCTTCATCGGAATCGCGATGCCCACCATCCTCTACGTGATCTGGGGCGTGATGGAGATCGTCAACATCCCGATCGCGAAATGAATTCCAAGGGAGAAGGACCATGAGCGCCCTCGAACCCCCGCGACACCGCCTGTGGTGGAAGCAGCCGCTCGACCGGGTCGAGGGAACCTGGATCGTGATCGCGTTTGCCTGGTGCCTGGTGATGTTCTTCATGATGCCGTGGTGGCATGTCTATGGTAAGCAGAACCTCGCCAACGAGGCGTACCGCTCGACCCCCGAGGCCTTCCAGAAGAAGACCGACGAGATGATCGCCAAGTACAAGGTGCGCGAGGAGACCGAGATGAAGATTCCGGTGGTGCACCCGCCCCCCGGCAGCGACGTCTACCTCATCGCCCGGCTCTGGTCCTGGCATCCGATGCTCGAGCTCGAGTCGGGCAAGACGTATCGGCTGCACCTGATGTCGATGGACTGGCTGCACGGCTTCTCGCTCCAGCCCGAGAACATCAACATCCAGGTCCACCCGGGCTACGAGCATGTGCTGACGGTGACGCCCACCGCGCCCGGCCAATACTCGATCGTCTGCAACGAGTACTGCGGCATCAACCATCACACGATGGTGAGCCGCCTCTACGTGGTGAAGTGAGGACAGACCCATGGCCGTGAACCGAAACTTCCGCACCTGCCCCACGACCGGCCTGGTCTACCACGAACCGGCTGAAAAGCTGATCAAGTGGAACGCCATCGCAGGCGTGGTATCGCTCCTCGTGGGCGGTGTCCTCGCACTCCTCATCGCCCTCACGCGCTGGCCCGCGGTGCACCTGCTGCCCGCCGACTGGTTCTATCTCGCGCTCACCGCCCACGGCATCGACATGCTGATCTTCTGGATCATCTTCTTCGAGATCGCGGTGCTCTACTTCGCCAGCTCGGTGCTGCTCAAATGCCGGCTCGCCACGCCCCGCATCGCCTGGGCGGCCTTCTGGCTGATGATCGTCGGCGCCGTGATGAACAACTTTGCGGTGTTCAAGGGCGATTCGAGCGTGATGTTCACGTCCTACGTCCCGATGGCGGCGCACTGGTCGTTCTACCTCTCCCTCATCCTCTTCGCGGTGGGCGCGCTTATCGCCTGTTTCGTTTTCCTCGGCACCCTCGTCCTCGGCAAGGCCGAGAAGACCTACAACGGCTCGGTGCCGCTGGTCACCTTCGGCGCGCTTACCGCCGCGATCATCGCCGTCTTCACCATCGCCACCGGCGCCATCATCCTGGTGCCCACGCTGCTCTGGTCGCTGGGACTCATCGACCACATCGATTCGCTCATGTACAAGACGGTGTGGTGGGCGTTCGGGCACTCCTCCCAGCAGGTGAACGTCTCCGCGCACGTCGCGGTCTGGTACGCGATCGCGGCGATCGTCTTCGGCGCCAAGCCGCTCTCCGAGCGCGTCAGCCGCGGCGCCTTTCTGCTCTACATCTTCTTCCTGCAGCTCGCCTCCGCCCACCACCTGCTCTCCGACCCGGGACTCACGTCGAACTGGAAGATCTTCAACACCAGCTACGCCATGTACCTGGCGGTGCTCGCGACCATGGTTCACGGCCTCACCGTGCCCGGCGCGATCGAGGTGGCGCAGCGCCAGAAGGGTTTCGACCGCGGCCTCTTCGAGTGGCTGCGCAAGGCGCCCTGGAGCAACCCGGTCTTCTCGGGAATGTTCATCTCGCTGGTCGGATTCGGATTCCTGGGCGGCATCTCGGGCGTGATGATGGGCACCGAGCAGCTGAACCTCATCATCCACAACACGATCTACGTGCCGGGGCACTTCCACGCGACCGTGGTCGTGGGGACGACGCTCGCGTTCATGTCGCTCACCTATTTCCTCATCCCGACGCTCTTTCTCCGCGAGCTCATGTTCCCGAAGCTCGCCCAGTGGCAACCCTACCTTTTCGGGCTGGGCATGAGCGCCTTCGCGGTCTTCATGATGGGCGCGGGCACGCTCGGGATTCCGCGGCGGCACTGGGACATCACCTTCGCCGGCAACGCGCTGGCTCACGAATGGCCCGGGGCGGCCTACCTCATGCTCGGCCTCACGGCGATCGCGGCGGTCGTGGCGGTGGTCGGGGGTGCCTCCTACATCCTGATCGCAGTGGGATCGATCTTCTTCGGCCGCCGCATCGAGGTTCCCGCGGCCAAACGGGTTGCGGTGCGTGACGGCATGGCGCCACCCCCGGCGCCCGCCCCGGCGATTCCCTCGGGGCACGCGAACGTGGGCATCGCGGGATTCGTGGCACCCGGCACCTTTGCCCTCGCGATGGTGTTCCTGGTCACCTTCATGCTCTATTACTTCATCAACTGGAAGTACCTGTCCACGGTCTGGCCGCTC
>JANNKG010000507.1:0-2007 GCA_031396185.1 Burkholderiales bacterium
GGCGGGCACGGTCTGCCCCGGCGCCGGTCGGATCCAAGCGAATGCGGGCCAGACTGCCAGCAAAATGAACGCAACCGCTGCACTGGTGGGCTATTCGAAAAAGCCCGTCACCGAGCAGATTCGCCTCAAGACCAGCCTCACCAACAATCTCTCCGAGGCGATCAAGGACATCACGATCAACGACCGAATCATCCTCGACACCGGGGATGGCGTGGCGATCAGCTTCCTGGGGGATCCCGAGGACGCCCTCTTCGTGACGCTGTCGCTGCGCGAAGCGATGATCCGCGAGAACGCCGAAGCCGGCACCGTCGAGGGTCCCGCCGACGACTCGGTGCGCATGGGCATCAACCTCGGCCCCGTGAAGCTGGTGAAGGACATCAACGGCCATCCGAACATCATCGGCGACGGCATCAACGTGGCGCAGCGCATCATGAGCTTCGCGCGCCCCAGCCAGATCGTCGTCTCGCGCTCCTACTACGACGTGGTCTCGAACCTCGCCACCGAGTACGCCAAGCTCTTCACCTACGAAGGCTCGCGTACCGACAAGCACGTGCGCGAGCACGAGATCTACGTGGTCGGCCACCACGAAGGCGCGCTGCAGAAGGCGAAGGACGGCATGAAGGACCGCTCCTCGGCCACCACGCCGAACGCCGCGCGCCGCACCGGCAGCCACTCGGCCACGGGCAGCTCCACGGTCACGCTCACAATCCCCTCGTTCGTCCAGGACAAGAAGAAGCTCACGATGGTCGCCGGCGGCCTGGCACTCGTGGTCCTGATCCTGGGCGCATTGGTCGCCACCAAGAAGCCGGCAGCGCCTCCGCCAGAGACCGCGGTGGCGTCGCGGCCCGCGGAGACCAAGCCCGCGAAGGTCGCGGCCGCTCCCGCGGAGCCCGCCAGGCCACCTGCCGCGCCAACTGCCGCGCCCGCGTCGGGCGTGCCGCCCACCCAAGGCGCCGCGCCCACCCAAGGCAGCACATCGGGCGCCCCCGCCACCGCCGATAAAGGCGCACGAGGGCCGGCTTCAGCGGGTCCCGACGCCAAGGTCCTGGCACCCGCGCCCTCCGCAGGCCAGATTCCCGTCGCGGCGCCCACGTCCTCCGATCCGAATGCCAAGAAGTCTGCCGAGGCGCTGAAGGCCGAGGCCAACAAAGCGCTCGACCTCACCAAGGCCAGCGACGGGACCAAGCCGGGCATCATCCCCGCCACCGTCTTTCTGAACGTGACGCCGTGGGGCGAAGTGTTCATCAACGGCAAGTCGCAAGGCGTCTCCCCGCCGCGCAAGTCCATCAAGCTCGATCCGGGCAAATACAGGATCGAGATCCGCAACTCCACCTTCCCCGTCCGCGTCGAGAACCTCGACTTGAAGACGCGGGATGAAATCACCTTGCGGCACAGCTTCCAATGATGAAGATCTCGCGCGCCCTGCCCTTCGCCTTCCTGCTCCTCGCCGTAGCCTGCGCGGAGATGCCCAAGCTCGGCTCGAAGGACAAGGAGCCGGCTGCTGCCGCCGCGCAGAAGCCCGCCGCCCCGCAGATCACCGAGGACATGTTGCGCACCCGGGCACGCGAATTCCTGGCCCAGGGGGTCAAGCAATACGAGGCGGGGGAGTACGACAACTCGCAGCGAAACCTCGGCGCGGCCCTCGACCACGGCCTGCTCACCAAGCCGGAGCAATCGCGCGCGCGCAAGCTGATGGCGTTCATCCACTGCGCATCGGGGCGCGAGTCCCATTGCCGCGACGAGTTCCGCAAGGCCTTCGAGATCTACCCCGAATTCTCGCTTTCCTCGGCCGAGGACGGCCACCCGGTCTGGGGCCCGGTGTACCGCAGCGTGCGCACCCAGCTCGTGACCGAGCGCGAAGCCGCGCAGACGCGCCGCACCACCAGCTTCATGCCGCTTTCGCGCGGCGAGACGATGCTGCAGGAAGGCCTCGTCAAGTACGACTCGGGCGACTACGACGGCGCGTTGAAGCTGCTCGAGGCGGCACTCCAGGCAGGCCTCAAGGAC
>JANNKG010000601.1:0-3765 GCA_031396185.1 Burkholderiales bacterium
GTCGAAGATCTCGCCCGGCGTGCGGTACACCATGCGCCAATCCATGAAGGTCTCCAGGAACGCGGCCTCGTCGAGTGACGCCAGGAAGTGGGTGATGAGCAGGGTGCCGCACGCCGGGCGAGATCTTCGACCTGGTGAAGGAGCTTCCGGTGGAGGCCACGTCCGGGTGGTCCTATAGCGAGAGCCCCGAGTCGTCTCTCGGGCTGGTCGCGGTCCAGCGGAAATAGGGAAGCGCGAACGCGGCTGCGCCCGCCCTCAGAAGCCGATCGCCCCGCCGTCCTTGCGATGGTCCGAGGCGCCGCAATAGCCGTCATCGAGGCGGTGGATCAGCTGCGCCCCGCCGAACCCGAATACCGGCCGGTCCGAGGGAACCAGGCGATGGCCGCGGCGCAGGAGCTCTTCCTTGATCGTCGAAGGGATCGAGTCCTCGAGGCTCACGCTGAAATCGGCGTTCACGATCCAGCGCGGCGCATCGGTGCAGGCTTGCGGATTCTGGTTGTAGTCCACCAACCGGATGATTATCTGGATGTGCCCCTGGGGCTGCATGTTGCCGCCCATCACGCCGAAGCTCATCACCGGCTGCCCGCCGCGGGTGAGGAAGCCGGGAATGATCGTGTGGAACGGGCGCTTGCGCGGACCCACTTGATTGGGGTGCCCGGGCTGGAGGCTGAAGCCGGCGCCGCGGTTCTGCAGGCTGATGCCGGTGCCCGGCACCACGACGCCGGAGCCGAAGCCCCTGTAGTTCGACTGGATGTACGAGAACATCATGCCGCGCTCGTCGGCCGTGGTGAGGTAGATGGTGCCGCCGTCGCGTGGTATTCCGGCCGTGTGTTCCTGGGCGCGCTTCATGTCGATCGACTTGGCGCGTTCGGCGAGGTAGCCGGCATCGAGCATCTGCGCGGGCGTCACCTGCATCGCCGTGGGATCGGCCGCGTTGCGCCAGGTATCGGCAAACGCGAGCTTCATCGCCTCGATCTGCAAGTGAAGGCTGTCGGCCGAATCCACGGGATGTGAGGCCATGTCGAAGTTGCGCAGGATTCCGAGCGCGATCAGCGCTGCGATCCCCTGGCCGTTGGGTGGCATCTCATGCAACTCATAGCCTCGATACTCGACCGAGATCGGGTCGACCCAGTCGCAGGTGTGGGCCGCCAGGTCTGCCTCGGTCATCGCGCCATCATCGGCGCGGCTGGCGAGCGCGATTCGCTGCGCAAGTGCGCCGCGATAGAAGCTTTCGCCCCTGGTGGAGGCAATCTCCTCGAGCGTCTCCGCCTGCTGCGGGCAGTAGAAGCGCTCGCCGGGATGCGGGGCGCGGTCCTTCGGCAGGAAAGTCCACGAGAACTCGGAGAAGCTCTTCAGGTTGGGCGCCTGGTTCGCCCAGCTCTGCGCGGTGATCGGCGAGACCATGTAACTTTCACGCGCGTAGCGGATCGCCGCCTCGAACAGCGCCTCGAAGGGCAGCTTCCCGTAGCGCTGTGAGAGCGTGATCCACGCGGACACGCACCCGGGCACAGTGACCGCGTCCCAGCCGAGCGTCGGCATCGCGCTGCGGCCCGCGAAGCGCTCCGGCGTCCAGCCCGCGGGAGAGCGCCCCGATGCGTTCAGGCCGACCAGGCGTTCGCCATCCCAGAGGATCGCAAGCGCGTCCGACCCGATGCCGTTGGAAGTCGGCTCGACCACCGTGAGCGTGATGGCGGCGGCCAGTCCAGCGTCGACGGCGTTGCCGCCCTTGGCGAGCATCGCGAGCCCCGCCTGGGCGGCGAGCGGCTGCGAGGTGGCGACGACGTTTTTCGCCAGCACCGGCATGCGCTGCGAAGGGTACGGAATCGTCCAGTTGAACATGGCCTACTCCGGCTTCACGTTCGCTTCGCGAATCACCCGCGACCAGCGCTGCGACTCGCTCTGGATCACCGCGGTAAACTCCGCCGCGGTGCCGCCGGTGATCTCGAAACCGAGGGTGTAGAAGCGCTCCCTGACCGCCGGATCGGCGAGGATCCGGTTCATCTCGGAGTTCAGGCGCGCGGCGATCGCCGGCGGCAGGTTGGCGGGGCCGAAGATGCCGAAGTAATTCCAGCTGTCGAAGCCCGGCAGGCCCGACTCGGCGACCGTCGGCACATCGGGCATGATCGACGAACGCGTGCGCGACGAGATCGCGATTCCCTTCAGGCGCTTGCTGTCCACATGGGGCTTGCCGGTCATCAGGTTGTCGAACAGCATCGCCACTTGTCCCGAGGCAAGGTCCGAGATCGACAGCTGCGTTCCCTTGTAGGGCACGTGGGTGAGCTTGATGCCCGCCATGGACGCGAACATCTCGCTGGTGAGGTGCGCGACACTGCCGATGCCGCTGGTGGAATAGTTGAGCTTGCCGGGGTCCTTCTTCGCCAGCTCGATCAGTTCGCGAACGTTGTTGACGCCCAGCGTCGGCGACACCAGCAGCACATTGGTGGCGAAGCCGACATAGACGATCGGCGTGAAATCCTTCTGCGGGTCGTAGGGCACCTTGCCGAGGTACGGACCCACCGAGTGCGTGCTGCCGGTGGCCATGAGGAGCGTGTAGCCATCCGGCGCGCTCTTGGCCACGAGGTCGGAGCCGATGGTTCCGCCCGCGCCGGCGCGATTCTCCACCACGACCGGCTGGCCAAGGGCCTGCCCAAGCTTTTCCGAAAGGACGCGCGTCAGCACATCGGTCGGCCCGCCCGCCGGGAACGGCACGACCATCTTGACCGGCCTGGACGGCCACGATTGGGCCGCGGAAAGTCCGGAGGCGAGCACGAGGGCGAGGCACGCAAGCGAGCGATGCAGCATGGCGCTAGTCCGGAAAAAATGCGAGGGACGTCAATGGTAGCATCGGAAAAAAGGGGGTCCCATGCACCATGAAGTATCGGCGCTGGTGTTCGATGCATACGGCACGCTCTTCGACGTGCATTCGGTCACGCGCCTGGCCGAGACGCTCTATCCCGGGCGCGGCGCGGCGCTCTCCGCGGCCTGGCGCACCAAGCAGCTCGAATACACCTGGCAGCGAAGCCTCATGGACCGCTATGAGGATTTCAGCCGCGTGACGCTTTCGGCACTCGAGTGGACCTTCGAACATCTCAAGCTCGAAGTGCGCGATGCCGACAAACGCGCCCTCCTCGATGAATACCGGCGGCTCGCCACGTTCCCCGAGGTGCCCGCCGCGCTCGAAGCCCTCGCGCGGCAACGCCCGCTCGCCATCCTGTCAAATGGCCATCCCGACATGTTGAACGCCGTGGTCGACTACAACGGGCTGCGCGAGCGGTTCCGCGGCGGCGTGTTGAGCGTGCATTCGACGGGGGTTTTCAAACCGGCGCCCGCCGTCTACCAGCTTGTCGAGGAAAGCCTCGGCGTACCGCGCTCGGTCATGGGGTTCGTCTCGTCCAATGGCTGGGATGCGGCGGGAGCGAAGGCGTTCGGCTTCCAGGTGTTCTGGGTCAATCGCGCGGGCGCGCCGGTAGAGCGCCTCGGGGTGAGGCCCGATGCGATCATCTCCGACCTCACCCAGCTGGTCGAGCTGCTGAAGCCCTAGACTGGCCCTTCCTGGAACGCTTCCTCGCGCTTCTTCTTCATGGCGGGCATCGCCACGATGATGATCAGCGCGGCAGAGATGATCAGCAGCGTGAGGCTGATGGGCCGCGTGAGGAACACCATCGGGTCGCCTCGCGACAGAAGGAGAGTCCACTTGCCGAACAGGACCAGGGCGTGTCCCTCGTCGTTGTTACTGGCATCGCCGGCCTGGGTCCAGCGCTGGGC
>JANNKG010000027.1:0-28639 GCA_031396185.1 Burkholderiales bacterium
AGGACTACGAGATCGTGCGGCGCGGCGGGCTGCGCTGGTGGTTGAAGCTGCCCCTCTACCGCCTCGGAATCCTCAAGCACCCGCCCGTATAATCGGCGCATGAATCCGCGCCTCGGGCTGCTGCAGCCGTATCCCTTCGAGCGGTTGCGCGGGTTGCTCGCGGGAGCTACGCCCCCCCAAGGACTCGGTCCGATCAGCCTGGGCATGGGCGAGCCGCAGCACCCGACCCCGTCCCTCATCAAGGAGGCCCTCGCCGCGAACCTTGGCGGACTCGCCCGCTACCCGCTCACCCTCGGTCTTCCCGAGCTGCGCGCGGCGATCGCCGCGTGGCTCGCGCGCCGCCATGGGTTGGGATCCCTCGATCCTGCGAAAGAGGTGATCCCGGTCACCGGCAGCCGCGAGGCGCTGTTCGCCATCGCGCAGACGATCCTCGATCCCGCCGAAAGCCAGGCGCTGGTGGTGATGCCCAATCCGTTCTACCAGATCTACGAGGGTGCGGCTCTCCTCGGGGGCGCGCGCCCCTATTTCATGAACGCGGAGCCGCAGAATGGCTTGCGCGCCGACTGGGCGTCGGTCCCCGAGGGTGTTTGGAAGCGCGTGCGGCTGCTCTACGCGTGCTCGCCGGGCAACCCCCACGGCCGTGTGATGCCGCTGGGCGAATGGCAGCAGCTCTTCGAGCTCTCGGACCGATACGGTTTCGTGATCGTTTCCGATGAGTGCTACAGCGAGATCTATTTCGATGAGGCCGCGCCGCCGCTCGGGGCGCTGGCGGCCGCCAAGCAGCTCGGGCGCGAGGGTTACCCGCGCCTGATCGTCATGGGTTCGCTGTCGAAGCGTTCGAGCGCGCCGGGACTGCGCTCCGGTTTCGCCGCAGGAGATCGCGCGATCCTCGAGAAATTCGTGCTTTACCGCACCTATCACGGCACGCAGATGAGCAATGCCGTGCAGCTCGCCTCGATACCCGCATGGAAGGACGAGGCGCACGTGCTCGACAACCGGCGCCTGTACCGCGAAAAATTCGCGGCTTTCTACGAGCGCGTCAACCCGCAGCTCCCGCTCACCCGCCCCGATGCGGCGTTCTATTACTGGGTTGCCGTGCCCGGCGGCGACGATCCGGCGTTCGCCCGCGACCTTTACGCGGCCGCCCATGTGACCGTGCTTCCCGGCAGCTACATCTCGCGCGAGGCGCACGGCGTGAACCCCGGACGCGGCTTCGTGCGCATGGCACTCGTGTCGACGGTGGAGGAGTGCGTCGAGGCCGCCGGGCGCATCGCCGAATTCGCCGCATGCAGGATTTCCTCGACCTCGTCGATCGCCTGAGCGCGGCGGACGCCGCCGAGCGCCAGCGGCTGGAAGCCGAGATCTGGGGCCGCTTCGGCGTCGAGTGCGCGCTCCTCGCGCTCGACATGAGCCAGTTCTCGCTCACCGTGCGACGCTCGGGCATCCTGCCCTACCTCGCGCTCATCCGGCGGATGCAATCGCTGACCGCGCCGATCATCGAGCGCCACGGCGGCGCGGTGGTGAAATACGTGGCCGACAACCTTCTTGCGAGTTTCGCCGAGCCCGCCGACGCGGCCCGCGCCGCGGTCGAGATCAACCGCGCGATCGCGAGCGGCACGGAGCGCTTCAGCGTCGCCATCGGCATCGACTATGGCCGCTTCATCCTCATCCCGGGGCGCGAGTGCTATGGCGACGCGGTCAACGTGGCCTGCAAGCTCGGGGAAGATGTCGCGGCCGCCGGCGAGGTACTGCTGACCCAGGCGGCCCGCGCGCGCCTGGGCGACCGGTTCGACTTCGCGCTGCGGGAGCAGAAAGTCTCGATCTCGGGCCTCGAGCTCGCAGCCTTCGGCGTCGTTTACGCAGGCGCGCCCTAGTATCATGGGCGGCTTCGAAACCAGGGGCGCGACATGAGCGAGTTGCAGCGAATTCTCGACGCGGCGTGGGAGGGACGGGCGGAGGTGGCGCCGGCGTCCGCGCCCGCTGCGTTGAAGGAGGCCGTCGCCCACGTGATCGCCGAGCTGGACGCCGGACGGCTGCGCGTGGCCGAGAAGAAGGGCGGCGACTGGATCGTCCACCAGTGGGTCAAGAAAGCCGTGCTGCTGTCGTTTCGCCTGCGCGACAACGGCATCATGCAGGGCGGGTTCACCCACTACTTCGACAAGGTTGATTCCAAGTTCGCGAATTTCACCCAGGCGGATTTCGCCGCCGGCGGCTACCGGGTCGTGCCGCCCGCGACGGTGCGCAGCGGCGCGTTCATCGCGAAGAACGTGGTGCTGATGCCGTCCTACGTGAACATCGGCGCCTACGTCGACGAGGGCACCATGGTCGACACCTGGGCCACGGTCGGCTCGTGTGCCCAGATCGGCAAGAACGTCCACCTGTCGGGCGGCGTCGGCATCGGAGGCGTCCTCGAGCCGCTGCAGGCCAACCCCACGATCATCGAGGACAACTGCTTCGTGGGCGCCCGCAGCGAGGTGGTCGAGGGCGTGATCGTCGGCGAGGGCTCGGTGATCTCGATGGGGGTGTACATCGGCCAGAGCACCAAGATCTACAACCGCGCCACCGGCGTGGTGAGCCACGGGCGCATCCCGCCCGGATCCGTCGTCGTCTCGGGCAACTTGCCCGGTTCCGACGGCCGGTATAGTCTCTACTGCGCGGTGATCATCAAGCAGGTCGATGCCGGAACGCGCGCGAAAACCAGCATCAACGAGCTGCTTCGCGGGGACTAAAAAAGGAAAGAGGCGCACATGTTCATCGAAAAACTGCTGCAGCTGATGGCCGAAAAGAAGGCCTCCGACATCTTCATCTCGTCGGGCTCGCCCATCAGCATCAAGATCAGCGGCAGCATCATGCCGGTCAACCCGCAGGCGCTCGACGCGGAGATGGCCAAGAAGATCGTCTACGAGATGCTGACGCCGGCGCAGATCGCGACCTTCGAGGGCGATCAGGAGCTCAATTTTTCCAAGCCGATGCTCGGGCTCGGCAACTTCCGCGTCAATTGCTTCTGGCAGAAGGGCACGGTGTCGTGCGTGATCCGCTTCGTGACCGCCGACATCCCGAAGATCGAGGCGCTCAGCCTGCCGCAGGTGCTCTCGTCGCTGGTGATGGAGAAACGCGGCCTGATCCTGGTGGTCGGCGCCACCGGCTCCGGCAAGTCGACCACGCTCGCCTCGATGCTCGACTACCGCAACTCGGTCCAGGCCGGCCACATCCTCACCATCGAGGACCCGGTCGAGTACGTTTTCACTCCCAAGAAATCGATCTTCAACCAGCGCGAGGTCGGCAACGACACCAAGTCGTTCCACGACGCGCTGAGGAACGCCATGCGCCAGGCGCCCGACTGCATTTTGATCGGCGAGATCCGCGACCTCGAGACGATGCGGATGGCGCTCACCTACGCGCTGTCGGGCCACCTGTGCCTGGCGACCCTGCACGCCAACAACGCCTACCAGGCGATGAACCGCGTGATCAGCTTCTTCCCGCTGGAAGTGCGCCCGATGCTGCTGCAGGATCTGTCCGTGTCCCTGAAGGCGGTGATCTCGCAGCGCCTCATCAAGACCGTGGAAGGCGGCCGCACGCCCGCGGTGGAAGTGCTGCTCAACACGCGCAACGTCCAGGAGCTGATCGAGAAGGGCGAGATCACCGAGATCAAGGAGGCGATGGAGAAGTCGATGTCGCCCGGATCGCAGACCTTCGAGCAGGACCTTTTCCGGCTGGTGCGCCAGGGAAAGATCTCCACCGACGAGGCGCTCGCCAACGCCGACTCCGCGACCAACCTCGGCCTGCTGCTGGGCAACTCGGGCATCATGCCCGCCGCCGGCGACCGCTCGAAAGCGCCGCCCCCGGGCGCGCGCATGGGCGGCCCGTCCTTCGGCGAGTTCAAGATCTCCGAAGAGACCGAAGAGAAGTTCTAGGGCGCCCCAGGCACGCGGTGGCGAACCCCTGCGAGCTCACGGGCTGAGCGTCACTTCGAACAATACCTCGCCGAACGAGGGCAAGCTCGTCGTCGTGCCCGACGTCACGCCTGGAATGCTGGGCGTCACGGAGAACGTGTAGACCCCAGCGGGGAGGTTGACGGCCGCGCACGCATCGCGCGCGGCGACCGGCTGGCCGCGCTGAACCTGGTAGAAACTCACCACCGGACCGGAAAACGCGTTGCCGCTGATGCAGCCGTTGAATCCCGCCAGGCCGTTGACGCTGAAGACGAGATCGACGCCCGCGGCGTTAAAGAGCCGGGTCCGCGGCGCGTCGAGGAAGCCTTGGGTGACCCCGAGGGTTCCGAGAGAGTTGCCGCGCACGGCGATATAGACGTTCGCCGAGCTCCGGATCTCGAACCCGCCGAAGACCGACGCCGTCGTCGTGACGGTGCCGCGGGCGCCCAGGGTCTGTGTGCTCACCGACTTTTCGCCGCCCAGCCCGATCATGAGTATCGGGCTCACGGATGCCGCGGTCCGGCCGGCCGAGTCCGAAATTCCATCGGCCAGCCCGGGCTGGCAAACCGCCGCGAGACTTGCCGCGAGCGCCGCACAAAATCGATTCGGTGCATTCATGGTCGGTTTCTCCCTGGGTTGGTGGGTCGCATGCGTGTGTGTTGTGTGTCGTGTTGGAGCGTGTCGACGTGCGAAGCTTCGCTGTACCTGGCCCCTCCTGTCAACGCGTCACCCCCTCGGGGCAGCCGCGGTAGAATCGAGCGGTCGCCCAAACGTGAGGCCGCACCATGACCCGCCTCGAAATCCTGCTCACCCAGTACGCCGCCTACCACCGCGACCGGCGCAATATCGCGACCCACTTCGTCGGCGTGCCGATGATCGTGTTCGCGATCGTGCTGGCGGCGGCGACGGTCTCGATCCCGGCGGGCTCCATGGCGATCACGCTCGCCGCGCTGATCTCGGTCGCCGCCTGCATTTACTGGATCCGCCTCGATTTCATCTTTGGCGTGGCGCTCGCGGTGGTGCTGTTCGCAATGTGCGCCGCGGCAAGCGAGATCACCCATCGCGCAAGCGTGGGCGCCGTCCTGGCCCTGGCGGGCGCGATCTTCGTGGCGGGATGGGCCCTGCAGTTCCTCGGCCACAAGTTCGAGGGAATGAAGCCCGCGTTCTACGACGATACGCGCCAGCTGCTCATCGGTCCGCTGTTCGTCTGCGCGGAAGCCTTCTTCCTGCTGGGCGCGAAGGCACAGCTGCGCCGCTACATCGAGGATCGCGTCGGCCCCACGGTCCCGAGGCGCAACGGCCGCCCGGTACCCCCCGAGTCGCACAGCGCCAGGAGTTGAAGCGGCTCGTCGGCCAGGCGGTGCGCGATGCCGCAGATCGCCTCGAGAAGGCCGGCGTTTCGTTCGGCCATGGCACCACCGACGCGCACCAGGAAGCCATGTGGCTGGCCACGCACGTGCTCGGGAAACCCTGGGACGCGCTCGCTGCATCGCTCGAGCAACCGATCTCCGCCGCGCACCAGGCGGCATTGCGTGCGCTGGTCTCGCGCCGGATCGCCACGCGCAAGCCCGCCGCCTACCTTCTCAACGAGGCGTGGCTCGGCCCGCATCGCTTCTACGTCGACGAGCGCGTCATCGTGCCGCGGTCGTTTATCGCAGAGCTCCTGCGTGGCGAAATCCAGGTTTCGGCGCCGGCGACCATCCTCGACCTGTGCACCGGCTCGGGTTGCCTCGCGATCCTCGCGGCGCTGGCCTTTCCCGAAGCCCAGGTCGACGCGGCGGACATCTCCCAGGATGCCCTCGACGTGGCGCGGCGCAATGTCGATGACTATGGGCTGGCGAAGCGCGTGCGCCTGGTGAAGTCGGACATGTTTGCCGAGCTCCGCGGCCGCCGCTTCGACCTCATCCTCTCCAACCCGCCTTACGTGAAGGCCGCGGCGATGAAGAAGCTGCCCGAAGAGTACCGGCGCGAACCGCAGATGGCGCTTGCGAGCGGTGCTGACGGCCTCGACCACACTCGCACCCTCCTCGCGGGAGCGCGCCGGCACCTGCGGCCCGGCGGCCGATTGGTCGTGGAGATCGGCCACAACCGCAAGGCGCTCGAGAAATCCTTTCCCGGCTGGCCCTTCGAATGGCCCAGGACCAGCGGAGGGAAGAACTTCGTATTCACGCTGGCCGCCGAAGCCCTGGCCTAGAATGGACGATTCGGCTCGAGGAGAGAGACCATGGAACAACGCTTCCGGATCATCGCCGCGGTAGCGCTCGCGGCCTGCGCAATGGCAAACGCCGCTGACGTGAGAGTGCAGATCATCCTTCCAGCCGACATCCGCCCGGGCCTCTACGGTCGCGTGGATCTCGGCCCCGCGCCACCGCCGCCGCTCTACCTCGCCGAGCCGGTGATCGTGCGCAGAGTCGCGGCACCCCCGCCGCCGGTATACCTGCACGTACCTCCGGGCCACGCCAAGAACTGGCGCAAGCACTGCCATCGCTACAACGCGTGCGGCCAGCCGGTGTACTTCGTGAAGTCCGCGGAATACGAATCCGGGTACGGAAAACCGAAGAAGGCGAAAAAGGACAAGGACAAGAAGGAGAAGCGCGACTAGGTGCTATCATTTTGGCCATATTCAGCGGCCAAAAGTGATGCCCAATTCCCTCGAAAACGTCCCGTTCAACGGGCACGATGTCAACCCCGCGCTGGTTCGCGAAATCGCGGGCCTCATCGTCTCGGCCCTGAACCTGGAAGTCGCCGGCGACGATATCGATCCCGACGCGCCGCTCTACAAGGAAGGGCTCGGGCTCGACTCGATCGACGTGCTCGAGGTCGCCCTGGTGGTTTCCAAGCGCTACGGCTTCAAGCTGAAGGAAGACGACCAGGACAACGTGAAGATCTTCCGCTCGCTCAATTGCCTCGCTGCCCACGTCGCGGAGCGCAGGACCAAGTGACCCCGGAGTTGCGCAAGCGCTGGTGGCTGGCGCTCGCGGTCGTGCTCTCGATCGGCTACGCAATCCTCGCGCACGCCTCGCTCGTCAGCAGCGTCTCGCCGACCGTGGGCACGCTCCTGGCGCTCACTCCGATCACGCTCTTCGCCCTCTGGGCGGTGCGCCGCAGCAAGCGCCGCGCGCTTGGAACCGCCGCGCTTGCCGCCGCAGCGGTCGCGGCATGGCTCGGGTGGGGCACGCTCGAGCGGCACTTTCCCGACATCTTCTTCGTCGAGCACGCCACCACCAACCTGATGCTTGCCTTCCTCTTCGGGCGCACGCTGGCGGCCGGCCGCGAACCGCTGGTCGCGCTCTTCGCGCGCCTGGTGCACGGCTCCATTCCCCCCGAGGTCGAGCGCTACACGCGCCAGGTGACCGTCGCGTGGACCATTTTCTTCGCCACGCTCTTCACCGTGTCGTGTGCGCTGTACTTCGGCAATTTTCTCGCCGCATGGTCGCTGCTCGCCAACATCCTCAGCCCGATCCTGATCACCGCGATGTTCGTGGTGGAGTACGCGGTGCGCCTGCGCGCGCTGCCCAACTGGGAACAGGTCGGAATCATGGGCGGCATCCGCGCGTTCTCGCGGCACTTCGGCGCCGCCCGCTTCGAAGCGCCGCGCTGAAACCCGACCGCATGCATTCCAATGCGCCGCGGCGCTCGCCCGCCCCGCAACGCCATGCGCTGCTCGGCCACGCCGGCGCCGACGCGGTGGCCGCATGGCGCCGCGGCGAGTCGGTGAGCGCCGCGCGATTCCTCGGCGACGTGTTGCGTGCGGCAGACGCACTTCCCGATGCGCGCAACGTCCTCAACGTGTGTGCCGACCGCTACCGGTTTGCGGTCTCCCTGCTCGCCGCCATCGTTCGCGGACAGACCACGCTGCTGCCGCCCACCACGACGGCCAATGTGATTCGCAGCATGCGCGAGTTCGTTCCCGACGTGTATCTCGTCTCCGACCAGCCGCAGGACGACATCGACCTGCCCCGCTTCGATCTTCCTCCGGTCGGTGCCGGCCCCGCGCCGTTCGACGTTCCCGCGATCGACGCGGACCAGGTCGCCGCATGCGTGTTCACGTCGGGCTCCACCGGCGAGCCGCAACCCTATTTCAAGCGCTGGGGCAGCCTGGTGCTCGACGTCGCCGCCGAGGCCAAGCGTCTGGGCGTGTCCGAGCGGCACTCGATCCTCGGCACGGTACCGCCGCAGCACATGTACGGGTTCGAATCGACCGTGCTGATGCCGCTCGTTGCCGGAGCGGCACTGACCTCCGAGCGGCCCTACTATCCCGCCGACATCGACGCCGCCATCGGACGCGTGCCGGCTCCCCGCGTGCTCTTCACCACGCCCTTCCACTTGCGGGCGTGGATGGAAAGCGGCGATCCCGCGAGCCTTGAGGCGATCGTCTCGGCCACCGCGCCGCTGTCCGTCGGCCTCGCGCGCCAGGCCGAGAGCCGCACCGGCGCCCGGCTCTTCGAGATCTACGGCTGCACCGAGACCGGGCAGATCGCCACGCGGCGCCCGACGCAATCGATCGAATGGGAGGCCTTCGAGGGCATTCGCCTCTGGGTGGAGGGCGAGCAGGCGATGGCCGCCGGGGCCCATGTGGACCAGCCCACGCCGTTGCAGGACATCATCGAGGTGATCGGCGATGGCGCACGCTTCCTGCTCCACGGCCGCACCGCCGACATGGTGAACATCGCCGGCAAGCGCAACTCGCTCGGCTACCTCAACCACCAGCTGACCGCGATCGACGGCGTCGCGGACGGCGTGTTTTTCCTTCCCGACGAGGACGAAACCGACGGCATCACGCGCCTCATGGCGTTCGTGGTCGCCCCGGGGCTCACCGGGGAGCAGGTTCTGAAGCAGCTGCGCGCGCGGATCGATCCCGCGTTCCTGCCGCGGCCGGTGATAGTCGTGGAGCGCCTGCCCCGCCAGCTCACCGGCAAGCTGCCACGCGAAGCGCTGCAGGCGCTCGCCCGACAGGCTCGCAAGCGCCCGTCCGGGGCGTCGTGATGGCCGCGGGCCCGGTCGAGACGGCACTTGCCGTGCCCCGCGAACACCCGGCCTATGACGGCCACTTCCCCGGCCACCCGATCCTGCCCGGCGTGGTGATCCTCGCGGAGGTGATGGCGGCGGTCGAGGCAGCCACCGCGCGCGCGCCCCCGCAGTGGGAAATCTCGAGCGCGAAATTCCTCGATCCGGTGACGCCCGGCACCGCGCTTACCCTGGTGCACGAAGTCCTCGACTCGGGCGGCGTGCGCTTCGAGGTGCGCTCGGCCACCGGCGTGGTTGCGAGCGGCACCCTGGCGCGGCGCAGCCCATGAGCGTGCCCTCCGCCTCGCCGGCCTCCGAATGGGCGCGCCGCAGCGAGCGCGGCAGCCTGCCGCTGCTGCGCTTCATGGTCTGGCTGTCGCTCACCGCCGGGCGCGCTCCCACGCGCGCGCTGCTGCGGCTGATCGCCGCCTATTTCCTCGCCTTCGGCGGCGCCGCGCGCCGCGCCTCGCGCGCCTACCTCGAGCGCTGCCTCGGCCGCGCGCCCACCCTCGCCGAGCAGTACCGCCTCTTCTTCAACTTCGCCGCGACGATCCACGACCGCGTGTATTTCCTCAAGGACCGCTTCGATCTTTTCTCCATCGAGGTGGAGGGCGACAAGCTGTTCGACGAATCCGGCGCGGTCCTTCTCGGCGCGCACGTCGGCAGCTTCGAGGCGATGCGCGCGTGTGGGCGCACCTTGAGCCACCGCCGCGTGGCGATCGCGATGTACGAAGACAACGCGCGCAAGATCAGCGCCGTGCTGACCGCGATCGCGCCCGCGGCGATGCAGGACATCGTCGCGCTGGGACGCCTGCAGTCGATGCTCGAGCTGGGCGAGCGCCTCGACGCGGGGGTGCTGGTCGGCGTGCTTGCCGATCGCACGTTTGGCAACGAGCCGGTGCTGGAGATCCCTTTCCTCGGCGAGCTGGCGCCGTTTCCCACCGGGCCGATGCGCATGGCCGCAGCGCTGCAGCAGCGCGTCTATTTCATGGTGGGCCTGTACCTGGGCGGCAATCGCTACGACATCCATTTCGAGCGGCTGGCTGATTTCACCGGGCTCGAGGGCATCGACCGTGCCGAGCGCGATCGCCGCGTGGAGGAGGCGGTCCGCGCCTACGCGGCACGGCTTGAGCATTACGTGCGCCACGAGCCCACGAACTGGTTCAACTTCCACGACTTCTGGGGGCGGCGAACTTGAGGCTCGCAACACGCGCGCTGATGGCGTGGCTCGCGGCAGCGCTGCCGCTCGCACCGCTTGCCGCGGATTTCAACGTGGCAAGCCTGTTCGAGTCCCTCGCGAAGCAGCAACCCGGGCGCGCGGCGTTTACCGAGAAGAAATTCATATCCCTCCTCGACCGGCCGATTGAGTCCTCGGGCGAGCTGGTGTTCACGCCTCCGGACCGCATCGAGAAGAAGACGCTGCTTCCCAAGCCCGAGAGCGTCGTGGTCGACCGCGACAGCGTCACGCTGGAGCGGGCTGGAAAGCGACATACGCTGCGGCTGCGCGAAAACCCGGCGGTCGCGGTCCTGGTGGAAAGCATCCGCGGCACCCTCGCCGGGGATCTCGCCGCGCTCACTCGCACCTACTCCGTGGCCCTCGATGGGGCGGCCCCCCGTTGGCGGCTGGTCTTGCGGCCCCTCGATCCCGCCCTCGGCACGCTGGTCGAGCGGGTCGAGATCACCGGCGCCCAGGTCCGCGTCGCGAGTGTCGAGATCTTCCAGGCCGACGGCGACCGCTCGGTCATGACGCTGGCACCGCTGGCGCGCTGATGGACGCTCGCCGGGCTGCGATCGGGATCTGGATCGCGGGCCTCGCGTTCTGCCTTGTGGTGATCGCGCAGTCGCGCTTCGTCTCCGACCTGTCGTCGTTCCTCCCCGCCGCGCCCACCGAGCAGCAACGCCTGCTGGTCGACCAGCTCCGCGATGGAGCCATCTCGCGCGTCATGCTCGCCGGGATCGAGGGTGCCGACTCGTCTGGGCGAGCGCGGCTCTCGCGCGCCCTCGCGCAGCGCCTGCGCGCCGACGCGCGTTTCGCCTCCGTCGCCAACGGCGAAGCGAGCGGCTTCGAGCGTGAGCGCGAACTGCTGCTCGCCTACCGCTACGTGCTGAGCCCGAACGTGTCGCCCGAGCGTTTTGGCATTGCCGGCCTGCGCACCGCCATCGGGGAGACGCTCGACCTGCTCGCATCCCCCGCGGGTCTCGCGATAAAGTCGCTGGTGGCACGCGATCCGACCGGCGAGACGCTCACGCTGATCGAGCGCCTGCGCCCCGCCGAAGGACCGCAGACTGCGGACGGTGTCTGGGTGTCGCCCGACGGCAAGCGCGCGCTCCTCATCGCCCGCACGCGGGCGAGCGGCTCGGACACCGACGCGCAGGCCGCGGCGCTCGCGGCCCTCGAGGAGGCGTTCGCGTCGGTGTCCGCGGGCACGCCGGCCGCGCTCCTCGTCAGCGGCCCGGGCGTGTTCTCGGCGCGCGCCCGCGCCATGATCGAGCGCGACATCGAACGCCTCGCCGCCGCCAGCCTGGCAGTGGTGGCGATGGTGTTGCTGCTGGTCTACCGCTCACCGCTCGCGCTCGCCCTGGGGCTCGTCCCCGTGGTTTCGGGAGCGCTCGCCGGAATCGCGGCGGTGTCGCTCGGCTTCGGTGTCGTGCACGGCATCACGCTCGGCTTCGGGACGACGCTCATCGGCGAGGCGGTCGACTACTCGATCTACCTGTTCGTCCAGTCCGAGGAGCGCACCGGCGACGCCCGCTGGATCGCCGCGTTCTGGCCGACGGTGCGTCTCGGCGTGCTGACATCGATCGCGGGGTTCTCGGCGCTGCTCTTTTCCGGTTTGCCGGGCCTCGCGCAGCTGGGTCTCTATTCGATCACCGGCCTGGTGGTCGCGGCCGCGGTGACACGCTTCGTCCTGCCCGCGCTCCTGCCGGCGGGGTTCCGGATTCGCGATGTCTCCGCCCTTGGCGCCCGCCTCGCGCGATGGGTGGCATGGCTCGCGCGCGGGCGCTGGTGGGTGGCGGTGTTCGCAGCCGCTGCGGCGGCCATCGTCGTCGCCCATGGGCAGACACTCTGGGACCCGCAGATC
Source organism: Burkholderiales bacterium (assembly GCA_031396185.1). GTDB lineage: Bacteria > Pseudomonadota > Gammaproteobacteria > Burkholderiales > Usitatibacteraceae > Usitatibacter. The sequence continues at coordinate 12,023 of JANNKG010000027.1, forward strand.
TCGACGCTCAATCCGATCTCGGAGCGCGACCGCAGGATCGACGTCGAGCTGCGTGCGTCGCTGGGCGCATCCGACGCGCGCCACATGATCGCGGTGCATGGCGCGACTGCGGACGCAGCACTCGAGGCCGCGGAAAGGGTCGGCGTCGAGCTCGACGCGCTCGTAACCCAGGGCAAGCTGGGCGGCTACGAGAGCCCGGCGCGCTTCCTGCCGAGCGAGCGCCTGCAGCGCGCCCGCCTTGCGGCACTCCCCCAGACCGCGGAGTTGCGCGTGCGCCTCCAGGCGGCGCTGGCGCAATCGCCGCTGCGCCCCGAGCGTCTCGAGCCGTTCCTTGCCGACGTGGAGCTCGCCCGAGCCGCGGGTCCCCTCACCCGCGAGAAAGTAGCGGGCACCACCCTCGAAGCGGCGCTCGACGGTCTCCTCTTCCGGGACGCCGCCGGCCGCTGGACGGCGCTGCTCGGGTTGCGTCGCCCCGCGGGCGCGGCCATCGATCTTGCGGCGGTCACCAGGGCGCTCGCCGCTTCGGCCGCAGCCGCAACGCCGATCGACATGAAGGCCGAGATCGACCGGCTTTATTCGGGCTACCTCGAACGCGCCCTGGTGACCTCCTCGATCGGGCTGGTCGTGATCGTGGCATTGCTCCTCGCCGCCCTGCGCTCGCCGGCGCGCGTGGTTCGCATCATGGCCCCGCTGCTCGCGGGGGTGCTGGTGGTGGCTGCATGGCATGCACTCGCCGGCACGCGCCTATCGCTGCTCCACCTCGTGGGCCTCCTGCTGGTGGTGGCGATCGGCTCGAACTACGCGCTCTTCTTCGACCGGATGGCGCAGTCTGCCGACCGCTCGGCGGCGCGCACCCTCGCCTCGCTGGCCCTCGCCAACGTGACCGCCGTCGCGAGCTTCGGCGCCCTGTCGCTCTCCGACATCCCGGTACTGCGCGCAATCGGCTCGACGGTGGCGCTGGGCGCGTTCATCACCCTGATCTTTGCCGCGATGACATCCCGCGTTGCGATACAATTTCCGCAGGGAAATGAACATGCGGACGATCATCGAAACCGCGGATAACGCCAGCCGGCCAGCCCTTCTGATTGCATTGCTCTCGGGAAGCTACAGCGAGCCCGAGGACTTCGTGCGCGAAGGCTTCCCGGCGGCGGTGCGCGCGCAGGGCATCGACGCCGAAGTCGTGATGGCGGAGATGCGCGCGGCCTGGTTCGCCGATGGATCGATCGTGCACCGGATCAGGGATTCGGTCGTGCTTCCGGCGCGCGCGCGCGGCCACACGCGCATCTGGCTCGCCGGCATCTCCCTCGGCGGGCTTGCCGCCCTCGGCTACGCGGCGCGCCACGCCCGCGACATCGAGGGAATCGTCCTCATCTCGCCCTATCCCGCCACGCGCGAGGTGCTGCGCGAGATGCAGGTTGCCGGGGGACTGGGCCATTGGCATCCGGTCATCCCCCCCGAAGGCGATCTCGAGCGCGAAGCCTGGCTATGGCTCGCCTCGAGCCGCGCCTCCGGCGCGCCGGTGCACTGCTACTTCACTTCCGGCGACCGGTTCGCAAGCGGCCAGCGGCAGATGGCCGCGGCGCTCGACCCGCGCCGGGTGCGCGAGATGCCGGGCGGCCACGACTGGCCTGCGTGGCGCGCGCTTTGGAACGAGTTCCTGCGCGAGTCGCGAGCGGTGCTGCAATGAGCGCCGTCGCCCAGCCCGCCCCGGCGACGCGCTGGCGCCCTACCCCGCTGGCCGCAGGATCGATGGGCCTGCACGGCGTCGCGGCACTCGGCGCGGTCCTCGGCCCCGAAGCGTGGATGTGGTGGGCTTTCGCAGCGGTGGCAGGCAATCACGCGGTGCTCACGGTATTCGTCCTCTGGCCTCGCAGCACGATGCTCGGGCCGAACGTCACGCGCCTGCCCGAGGCCGCGATCATCCGCGGCGAGATTGCCCTGACTTTCGATGACGGTCCCGACGCCGAAGTCACGCCGCAGGTGCTCGACATGCTCGACGCGAGCGGCGTCCGGGCCACGTTTTTCTGCATCGCGGAGAACGCCGCGCGCCACCCCGCGATCATGCGTGAGATCGTGCGCCGCGGCCACGCGGTGGAGAACCATTCGAGCGGACACCAGCTCACCTTCGCGCTGCTGGGCCTGGGCGGAATCCGCAGGGAGATCACGGCGGCGCAACGCACCCTCGGCGAGCTGGCCGGGAATGCGCCACGCTTCTTCCGCTCGCCCGCCGGCTTTCGCAGCCCGCTCCTCGACCCGGTGCTGCACGACCTGGGATTGAGGCTGGTGAGCTGGACGCGCCGCGGTTTCGATACCCGCCGCACCGACGTGGACTTCGTCTCCGAGCGCTTGCTGCGTGGCCTGGCCGCCGGGGACATATTGCTGCTGCACGACGGGCATTGCGCCCGCACTTCCACCGGCGCCCCGGTCATCCTCGAGGTGTTGCCGCGAGTGCTCGATGCGGCCGAACGCAAGGGGCTGCGCCCCGTCACCCTCGCCCAAGCCATCGATCCGTGAGCAGCCCGCGCTTCCGGAATCTCGCCCGGGAAGCCGCGGCGCGATATCCGGCCCGGGACATATTCGCGCGCCGCTTCGCCTTCGGAAAGCTCACTCGCGACCCGGCGTTCGAGCACATCCTCGGCGCCAACCTGCTTGCCGAGGGCGCGCGCGTCGTCGACCTGGGTTGCGGGCAGGCGGTGCTGGCGGCACTCCTTGCCGCAAGCAGGCACCCGGTGCGCTTCACCGGCATCGATCTCATGGCACGCGACATCGAGCGCGCAAGGCACGCGTGCCCCGAAGCCCAATTCGTCGCGGGCGATATCCGCACCACCGGCTTCGGGCCGGCCGATGCCGTGGTGATCCTGGACGTGCTGCACTACATCGACTATGAAGCGCAGGCCGAGGTCTTGCGGCGCGTGCGCTCGGCGCTCGCGCAAGGCGGCGTGCTGCTGCTGCGCGTGGGCGACGAGTCGCCGTCGCTTCGCTTCCGCATCACGATTGCGGTCGATCGGCTGGTGATGCGCGTGCGCGGGCATCGACTTGTGCGCCTCTACTGCAAGCCGCTCGCGCAGTGGGTCGGGGAGCTCGAGGCGCTCGGCTTTTCGGTGGCGGCGACGCCGATGAGCGCGGGCACGCCCTTCGCCAACGTGCTCCTCGTGGCGCGGTATCATGGCCGCTGAAACGATGCGCCCCGTCCTGCTATCCGCTTATACGATGACGAGCTGCCTCGGGCGCGGCCTCGATGCCACTCGGGCGGCGATCCACGGCGCGCGCAGCGGCCTCATCCCGTGCGGCTTCGAGACCGTGGACCTCGAGACCTTCGTGGGCGAGATCGCCGGCGTCGATGGCGAGCGGGTCCCCGCGGCGATGGCACGCTTCGATTGCCGCAACAATCGCGCCGCCGAGGCGGGCCTCGCGCAGGACGGCTTCATCGCGGCGGTGGCCGGCGCCGTGCGACGCCACGGCCCCGCCCGCGTCGGCGTCTTCATGGGCACCAGCACTGCGGGAATCCTGCAGACCGAGCTCGCCTATCGTCGCCGCGATCCCGCCGACGGATCGCTGCCTCCCGACTTCGATTACCGGCGCACCCACAACACCTTTTCGATCGCGGAATACGTGCGCGAGCGCCTCGGCCTCCTCGGTCCGTGTGCCGCGATCTCCACCGCGTGCTCGTCGAGTGCCAAGGCATTCGCCTCGGCTGCGCGGCTGATGGACGCGGGCGTCATCGATGCGGCGGTGGTGGGCGGCGTGGATACGCTCTGCCTGACCACGCTTTACGGTTTCAACTCGCTGCAGTTGCTCTCGGCCAGCCCCTGCCGTCCCTACGACACCGACCGCGACGGCATCTCCATCGGCGAAGCGGCGGCGTTCTTCCTCCTCGAGCGCGCCAGCGCGGATGCGCCACGGGAAGGCTTCGCGCTGGTCGGCATCGGCGAATCGTGCGACGCGTACCACATGTCGGCCCCGCATCCGGAGGGGCGCGGCGCGCGGATGGCGATGGAAGCGGCACTCGCGTCCGCGGGCCTTGGCGCGGCATCGATCGACTATGTGAACCTGCATGGGACCGGCACGCCGAGCAACGATGCCGCCGAGGACAAGGCGGTTTACGGGCTCTTCGGCGACCGCGTCCCGGTCAATTCCACCAAGGGCATGACCGGTCACGCGCTCGGCGCCGCCGGCGCAGTCGAGGCGGTGATCGCGGTGCTTGCGATCGCCGAGGGCCAGGTCCCCGCAAGCCCCGGCACCCGTACGCTCGACCCGCAGCTGCGCTCGCGCTACGAGGTTGCGGGCCGGCACGGCGACATCAATCGCGTCATGAGCAATTCCTTCGGCTTCGGCGGATCCAACTGCAGCCTCGTCTTCGGGCGATATCGCGACGCGGCATGATCCTCTCCGCGCGCATCCAGGGCGTGGGGCTGGTCGGCCCGGGCCTCGCGAGCTGGAGGGCCGGGCGCGCGATGCTTGCGGGAAGCGAGGCGTTCGAGATGCGCCCCACCGTGATTCCGTCGCCCGAAGTGTTGCCGCCTACCGAGCGCCGGCGCGCGGGCAAGTGCGTGCGCATGTCCCTGGCCGCGGGGCTCGAGGCCACCGAAGGCGCCGGGCGCAGCGCGGCCGACCTGGTGGCGATCTTCGCCTCGTCCACGGGCGACGGTGAAAACCTGCACTCGATCTGCGAGACGCTGGCGTCCGACGACCGCCTCATCTCGCCCACGCGCTTCCACAATTCCGTGCACAACGCGCCCGCCGGCTACTGGGGCATCGCCACCGGTGCGACGCATGCCGCCGACAGCGTCGCCGCCTTCGACGCGAGCTTTGGCGCCGGACTGCTCGAAGCGATGGGACGCATCGCGCAGTCTCCTTCCCAGGCGGTGCTCCTGATCGCCTACGATGCGCCCTATCCCGAGCCGCTCTATGCCGTGCGCCCGGTTCCCGAGTCGTTTGCGGCCGCGTTCGTGCTCGCGGCGATCGACGCGCCCGCGCCGGGGGTGCCGATCTCGGTGGAGATTTCCCACGAGCCCGCCGACGTGCTCGACATCGCGCCGCTCGAGGCGATGCGCCGCTCGGTTCCGGCGGCGCGCGCGCTGCCACTGCTGGTCGTGCTCGCTCGCGGAGTGCCGCAGCGCGCCGTGGTCGACTACCTCGACGGCCTCACGCTGGCCATCGAGGTGGGGCGATGACCGGCGGCACGCGTGATCGATCCTGGATCGCGGCGCACCTTCCGCACGCGGGCGACATGTGCCTGCTGGATGCCGTGGCCGAATGGGACGAGTCGTCGCTTCGGGCACGGGCGACCAACCACCGCGACCCCGATCATCCGCTGCGCCGCGGCTTCGAGCTTCCGATCGCCGCGGGAATCGAATACGGCGCCCAGGCAGCAGCCGCCCACGGCGCGCTGGCTTCGCAGAAGCCCTCGGGCGCGGGGATGATCGCCGCGGTGCGTTCGGTGGCTTTCCACGCGCGCCGCTTGGACGACGTTGCGGGCGACCTCGATATTTTTGTGGAGCAACTCGGCGGCGGGGCGGGGGGCGTGATCTACCGCTTCGAGGTTTCCTCCGCGGGGCGCGCGCTGGTCGAGGGCCGCGTGACCGTCGCCTTTTCGCGATGAAGCGCCGCGCGCTCGTGACCGGCGGCAGTGGCGCCATCGGCGCCGCCATCTGCCGCAGGCTCGCCGCCGACGGCTTCGACGTGATCGTGCACGCCAATCGCCACCTCGAAGCGGCGCAGCAGCTGGCTTCTGCAATCGGCGCGCGCGCCGTCGCCTTCGATGTCACCGATGCGCAGGCCACGCGGGCGGCCCTCGATGCCCTCATCGAGGACGAGCCGATCCAGGTCGTCGTGAACAACGCCGGCATCCACGACGACGCGGCCTTCCCCGGCATGCGTCAAGGGCAGTGGCAGGGCGTGATCGACGTGTCGCTGAACGGGTTCTTCAACGTGACCCAGCCTCTGGTGCTGCCGATGATTCGCACCCGCTGGGGGCGGATCGTCAGCATCACCTCGATCGCCGCCGAGATCGGCAATCGCGGCCAGGTGAACTACGCCGCCGCCAAGGGCGCGCTGCATTCGGCCTCGCGCTCGCTCGCGCGCGAGCTCGGCCCCCGGGGCGTGACGGTCAACTGCGTGTCCCCCGGGCTCGTCGAAACGCCGATGAGTGCCGGTTCCTTCGATGCGGATTTCATCGCGAGAATGATTCCATTGCAGCGCATGGGCACGCCCGACGACGTGGCCGGGGTGGTGAGGTTCCTGGTGAGCGACGCCGCGGGCTACATCACCGGCCAGGTCGTGCCGGTCAACGGGGGGATGGCGTAGTGAGCGTTTCGATCGCAGGCAGCGTTACCTCCAGCGTGCATGCCACGGAGTCGCTTCTTTTCTTCGTGCTGCTGCAGCTCACCATCATCGTGTTGGCCGGCCGGACCGGCAGCGCGCTTGCCCGGAAGTGGGGCCAATCCTCCGCCGTGGGGGAGATCATCGTGGGAATCCTGCTGGGACCCTCGCTCTTCGGCCTCCTCGCGCCCGATGTGTTCGCCTATGTATTCCGGTCCGTGGCGCCGGAGCCGCTGACGATGCTTTCGCAAGTCGGCCTGCTGCTCCTCATGTTCCAGATCGGCCTCGAATTCGACTTCGGGCACCTGGCCGAAGCCCGCAACCAGAAGGCGGTGGCGGCGGTGGCGACGGCGACGCTCGCCGCGCCTTTCGTCCTGGGGCTCGGCTTCGGTTACCTCTCGGCGCCCTTCATTTCGCCCGGCATCGACCCGCTCACCTCGGCGCTTTTCATCGCGACCGCCTTCTCGATCACCGCGCTGCCGATCCTCGGGCGCATCATGATCGAGCTCAACATCCAGCGCTCGGCCCTGGGCGTGATCGCGATCAGCGCGGCGGCGCTGAACGACGTGGTGGGCTGGCTGATGCTGGCGGTCGTCAGCACGCTCGCGGTGTCGGGGTTCACACCGCTCGACTTCACCGCCAAGATCGCGCTGATCGCGGTTTTCATGGCGTTTTCCTGGTACGCGGTGCGCCCGTTGATGAAGCGCATGCTGGCCCGGCTCGATCCGGGTGACGGATCGCTCGGCCACCACCAGCTGGGCGCCCTGATCGCCCTGATTTTCCTCGGCGGCATGGCCACCTACCAGCTCGGCATCTTCGCGATCTTCGGCGGCTTCATGGCCGGGGTGCTCCTGCACGACGATCGCAAGCTGGTGGCCGCCTGGAACGAGCGCGTCGGGCAGTTCGTGATCGTCTTCTTCCTGCCGATCTTCTTCACCTACACGGGGCTGCGGACCGAGGTCGGCTCGCTCGACACCGCCGCGGCATGGGGCTGGTGCCTGCTGCTGATCTTCCTCGCAACCCTCGGCAAATACGGTGGCGCCTACCTCGCCGCACGCTGGGTCGGCCTGAGCCACCCCCAGGCGAGCGTGCTCGGCGTGATGATGAACACCCGCGCCCTGATGGAACTGGTCGTCATCAACGTGGGCTACGACCTGGGGGTGATCTCGCGCCAGATGTTCACGATGCTGGTGCTGATGGCGGTCTTCAGCACCGTCATCACGACGCCGCTCCTGCGCCGCTGGTTGCCGAAAGCGCTATCCGCCAGCGAATCGGTGGTCTATGCCGAGGGCCAGGTCGCCAAGGCTTAGTGGAAGTCGCCCCATCATTCTGTTGTAATGCCTCAAGCGGAATCGCACCTCTCGCACCCATTCAAGTCAGGCCTCACGGAAACATGCGCTGCTACAACCATCACGAGAACGAAGCAGTGGGCCTCTGCAGGTTCTGCGGCAGGGGTCTTTGCCCGGGTTGCGCGGCGGAGGTCGAGAAAGCGGTTGCCTGTCGCGGGCGTTGCGAAAGCGAGGTCGCGACCATCCTCTCTCTAAACCGCAACGCGCTCCAATTCGCAAGGAGCACCAAACAGGCGCGCTACCTGGCCCCGACAATGCTGATCGTTGTCGGCGGCGTCCTGACGACGCTCGGCGTGACCTATGCCGGTCTCGACCTGGCCATATTTGCCGGGGGCGTCGTGGTGGTAATTGGGATCGCGTTCCTGATCATCCAATATCGAATGGCGCGGGGGCTGAAGGCGTGATGCCCAACAACGCGGGGCAGGGAAATGACGTCCAATCCCTCTACGTCCGCTTGTACTTCATCCACAGGAGCCACGGCAGCCGAACCACGAACTCCAGCATCAGCCGCAGGTGCATCCAGGTAAGCAGCACGTTGTCCCGGTAATAGTTGAAGTGGGAGACGCCGCCTTCATCAGGCCTTAGGTACTTGACCGGCGCCTTGATGTTCACCGGGCGCACGCCGCGCCACACCAGTCGCACCGCCGCCTCGGGGTCGAAATCGAAGCGGCGCATCCACGGCTGGCGCCGCATGACGGCGATGAGCTCTGCGATGGGATAGATGCGAAAGCCGTAGAGGGAATCCTCGATTCCCAAACCGACGGTCTCGACATTCGCCCACCAGTTGGAGACCTTGCGGCCCTTCACGCGCAGCGCCGGCGCGCTCGCGTCGAACACCGGAACGCCGAGGACAACGGCACGCGGCTCGGATTGCGATCGCGCCATGAATTCCCGGATACTCGCCGGGGGATGCTGGCCGTCGGAGTCCATGGTGAGCGCGTGGGTGTAGCCCTCGGCGGCCGCCAGCCGAATGCCGTGGAGAACGGCGGCACCTTTCCCCTGGTTGCGCGGCAGCACGATGACACGCAGCGCCTTTTCCTCCTCGGCGAGCCGCTGCAGCCCGTCGGGCGTGCCATCGCCGCTGCCGTCGACCACCACCCAGACGGGGTTCCAATGGGCAAGCGCCCCTCGAACCGTCTCGTAGACCTTGGGGCCGGGGTTGTAGCTCGGGATGAGGACGAGATGGGTAGGGGAATGCTCAACCACGGAGTCGCTGGGCGCCCTCGACGGTGGCGCTCGAGGCCACCGGCATTTTCGCCTCCGCGGCGCGCGCGGCAAGCTCGCGCACGAAATAGCGCTCCAGCTCGACGGTGAAAGCGCGCACGTCCTTGGGCGGATCGAAGCGCCTGCCGAGGTGCACACGGTAGGTGAGCGGCAAATTCGGGCGGGAGGCGGGTGTCCAGCCCTTGCAGAGGAAGCGGCGGTCGGCCTCGATGATGACCGTTTGCACCGGAACGCCGCTACGCCGCGACAACGCGCCCACGGCCTCGGTGAAGGGACCGACGGGATCGCCGGTGGAGCGCGTGCCCTCCGGGAAGAGCAGCAGCTGGCCGCCGAGGCGCAGCTCGTCGGTAGCGCGGGCTACGAGGCGGATAAGCGAATCGTTTCGCAAATAGCGCGCCAGCCGGGACGCGGGGCCGAGGAGGAAATTGCCCAGCAGCGTGCCCTTCATGACACACAACCCATTCGGCAACCGCGACATCACCAGCACCGCGTCGAGCAGGCACGGATGGTTGGGCGCGATGATGAGCGGCCCGGCACCGCGCAGCGCGTCGAGCGAGTGAAGGTCGAGGCGCCAGGCGCCTAGCGCCTCCATCGAGGACAGATAGAGGCGGAAGACCGCCACGGCGCCGACGCGCCCCACGCTCCGGCCCACGGCAGCCGGCAGGACGGGATACAACAGCAGCGCAACGATCGCCCAGATGAAACACAGGAACGCAAGGTACACGAGCCCGAAGTAGAGGATCCCGTAATCCCAGACGGCCTTGGCGATGTACTTGAGGGTCATCAACGCCGCGCGTCCCCATGCTCGGTCACGGGCACGCGCACCGACGATTCGCGGAAGATCCACGACAGGCCGATGCCGCCGGCCAGGTAGCGTTTCGACGTCACCAGCGGGCTATCCTCGAAATTGGCGCGGCCCAAGGTGTCGTAGCGCGCGAAACCGCCGATCCAGAAGCTCGGGTAGCGCTTCGAGACCGCCATCAGGAACTGCATGCCGGCGTAGCCGCTCCCGGGCGCCGTGTACGCGGGGCGATCGGCGGTGGCGAGCGGCGCGGGAACTTCATAGAAGTAGCGGTTGTTGCGCCCGTCGTTGAACATCGGCCCGGCGCGCACGCCGAGGTTCCAGCCGGAGAAGCCGAAGGGATCGTGGATGTCCACGTTGGCGTGGGGGTAGAACTGCCCGCCGATGAAGCGCGAGTGCGATTCGACCGTGAACGCGACGCGCACCGGCAGCCGCAGGTCGAGCCTCGAGCGCCGGTCTGCCGAGCGCCACATCGTGATATCGAGCGAGGGGCCGACCTCGATCGACGGCTTCAGGTCCGGCATTCCTTCGCGAGCGCGGTTCCCGGAGCTGTCGACCGGGAGGGAGGCGCCCACGCTCAGGTTCAGGTCGATGCGATCGTCCTTGAAGAAGACGCCGCGCATGCCGTGGCGGTCCGCCTTGAAGAAATCGCCGCGATAGACGAAGTACGGCGCCGGGAGCGCGTAGCTGTGGGACTGCGAAGAGCCGCGATAGTCGGGGAAATGCACCCCGGCCACGCCGATGCCCGCTTCCCAGAGAGGCTCCTCCCGCGCGGATGCGGCGGAGGCGCAGGCGAGGCCAGCGAAGGTGGCGACGAGCAGCGCGATTTTCACCGGCTCAGCTCCGCGACAGGCGCATCTCGGAATCGTCCCGGATGTTGAACGCCCGCCGCCGCCACGCCGCGAACGTCCGGCGCAGGTGCACCAGCGAGAAGAGGTAGTAGACCGCGCGGAAGTAGAACAGCCCGCGCCGGATGCGCGTGCCGCCGAAGAGGTCGCCGGCAAGCACCGACAACAATGCCTTCTTCATGTCGAGCTTGTCGCTCGGCTGCATGAAGAGCTCGCGCAGGGTGGGGTTGGTGACGCGGTAGATGAACCACGAGAACTCGCGCGGCCCGGTGCGCATCACCCAATCGAAGCGTTGCCGCGCCTTCGACTCCGCCGCGCGCTCGCCCTTCAGCCGGGCATCGATTACCTCGGCGCCGGCGAAAGCGCTATTCATCGCGAGCATCACGCCCGAGGAAAATACCGGGTCGATGAAGGTGTAGGCATCGCCCAGGAGGACATAGTTGTCGCCCTGGCAGACGTCGCATTGGTAGGAGTAGTTGCCGGTGGCGGTGGGCTCCTCGACCATCTCGGCTTCGGCCAGGCGCTCCTGCAGCTTCGGGCAGAGGGCGATCGTATCCAGCAGAAACTCGCGCACCGGCGTCTTGCGCGTCTTCATGTAGTAGGGCCAGACGACGGCGCCGACGCTGGTCACGCCGTCCTTGAGCGGTATGAACCAGAACCAGCCGTGGTCGAACCAGAAGATGATGATGTTGCCTTCGAGGTCCCCGCAGTCGCGCCTGGCGTTGCGGAAGTGGCCGAAGAGCGCCGCGCTGTTGTGCTCGGGATTGCGCCGCTTCATCTTGAGCCGGTTGCCCAGCAGCGTGTCGCGGCCCGAGGCGTCGACCACGAACCTGGCGCGATACTCGTGAAGGTTGCCGTCCGCATCCGTGGCGCTCACCCGTGGCGGGGACGCGCTGCTGCCCAGGTCGACCTCGCGCACGCGGCAGTTCTCGCGCGCCTCCGCCACCACGCCTGCTGCGCGGCGGAAGAGGATCTGGTCGAACTCCGAGCGGCGCACCTGGTAGGCCATGGGCATCGAGGTATCCATCGCGTCGGCGAACTTGAAGCCCGAGGCGTGCTCGCGGTCCGGTGCCACGAACGTCGCGCCCAGCTTCTGCATGCCGATCGCCTCGATCTCGCGGGCCACGCCGAGCTTCTCGAAGAGCGGCATGTTCGCGGGCAGCAGCGACTCGCCGATGTGGAAGCGCGGGTGGGAATCCTTTTCCAGAAGCACCACGCGATGCCCTCGCTCGGCGAGGAGGGTCGCAGCGGTCGAGCCTGCGGGGCCACCTCCGATGACGACGACATCACACTCCTGTTGCACGCGTTCTCCTTTGCGGTGGCCTCAACATTGTAATGTAGAATTCCTCGGGTGCTCGACAAGAATCAGGCTGATCGATCAGGCGCGAAGGCCCCCATCGCGGGACTGCCGCAATACTGGTCGGATGAAGCCGCCCGGCGCCGCTACCTCGACACGCTGTTCGACGGTACCGCGGATGACTATGATTTCGTCGAGCGCCTGCTCGGTTTCGGTAGCGGCCCCTGGCATCGGCGCCAGGCATTGACTCGCGCGGGCCTGCGCCCCGGCATGCGCGTGCTCGACATCGCCACCGGCACCGGCCTGGTCGCCCGTGAAGCGCTCGCGATCGTGGGCCCGGAGGGCAGCGTGATCGGGCTCGATCCGAGTGCCGGGATGCTCGCGCAGGCCGGCAGCCTCGACATCCCTCTCATACGTGCACTGGGCGAGCGCTTGCCGTGCGGCGATGGGTCGTTCGATTTCGTGAGCATGGGCTTTGCGCTCCGCCACGTCGCCAACCTCGATGCGCTTTTCTCCGAGATCCGGCGGGTGCTCAAGCCCGGCGGGAAAGCGTGCATCCTCGAGATCACCTATCCGCGCAATCCGTGGGTCAAGGTTCCGTTGCGGGTCTTCATGACGGGGGTCGTGCCCGGGGTGGCGCGACTGTGGGGCCGGCACGACCACGCGAAGCAGTTGATGAAGTTCTACTGGGACACGATCGAGGCGTGCGTGCCGCCGGAAGCGGTGCTCGGCTCGCTCGAGCGCGCGGGGCTGGTCCGCACGCGCCGCATCGTGAGCCTCGGGATGTTCTCGGATTACACCGGCAGGAAAATCATTCCCGCCATGAAGGATCGAGCCGGTCCAGCTTCCTGAGGATTCCCGGCCACGCGATCATCCCGCCCGCCTGGCGCAGCACCACCTTCGAGGCCGCGCGGATGCCGTCGACGATCGGCTGCGGGATGGTGATGAGTTCCCCACCCCCGGCCTGGGCGCGGACCTGAACCTCGCACGCCTTCTGCAGGATGTACATGTATAGGAACGCGTCGGCGACGGATTCAGCGCAGGTGAGCAGGCCGTGGTTGCGCAAGATGAGGTTGTGCTTGTCTCCCAGGTCCGCGACCAGGCGCACTTTCTCCTCCGGATTGAGCGCGACACCCTCGTAGCCGTGGTACGCAAGGCTGGAGAGCGGGAAGAGCGACTGCTGCGACAGGGCCTGCAGGCCGCCCTTCTGGCACGAGACCGCGACCCCTTCGAGGGTATGCAGGTGGATCACGCAATGCGCGTCCTCGCGCGCCTCGTGCACCGCGCTATGGATGGTGAAGCCCGCGGGATTGATCTCGAAGGGCGACTCCATCACCTTGTTGCCGGCGGGGTCGACCTTCACCAGGCTGGACGCGGTGATCTCCTCGAACATCATGCCGTAGGGGTTGATGAGGAAGTGGTGCCCCGCCCCGGGCACGCGCGCCGAGATGTGCGTGAACACCAGGTCGTCCCATCCATACATCGCCACGGCGCGATAGGCGGCCGCCAGGTCGGTCCGCACCGCCCATTCCGCGGGTGGGACGTGGGCCTTGACGGAACGGATGAACGAGGGATCGGCGTGCATAATTGCATTATGCCCATCGCCATCGACCGCATCGACCATATCGTGCTCACGGTGTTCGACCTCGAACGCACCCTCGACTTCTACTCGCGGGTACTGGGGATGGAGCCGGTGACCTTCGCGGGCGGCCGGCGCGGGCTCGCCTTCGGGCGCCAGAAGCTGAACCTCCACCAGGCAGGGCGCGAGTTCGAACCGAAGGCGCTGAAGCCGGGGCCGGGCGCGATCGACCTGTGCTTCATCGCCTCCACGCCGCTCGAGGACGTCATCACGGCGCTGAAGGGTCACGGCGTGGCGATCATCGCGGGCCCGGTTGAGAAGACCGGCGCGCTGGGGGCGATGACCTCGGTGTATTTCCGCGACCCCGACGGCAACCTCATCGAGGTTTCCAACTATCCTCAGGGGCCGGCCTCCTCGTGAGCACTCCCGACATCGCCGGCCTTCGCGAGGACTATTCGCTCAAGACGCTCGAGGAGTCGGGCGTGGATCCCGATCCGCTCAAGCAATTCGGCATCTGGATGGTCGAGGCGATCCACGCCAAGGTGCCCGAGCCCACAGCGATGAACCTTGCCACCGTCGGGCCCAACGGGCGTCCTTCCGCGCGCATCATGCTGCTGAAAGGCGTGGAACCGCGCGGCTTCGTCTTCTACACCAACTACGCGAGCCGCAAGGGGCGCGAGCTCGAGGCGCGCCCGATGGCCGCACTCACGTTCCTGTGGAAGGAGCTCGAGCGGCAGGTGCGGATCGAAGGCGCGGTCGAGAAGGTGTCCACCGCGGAATCCGACGAGTATTTCGCCACGCGCCCGATGGGATCGCGGATCGGCGCGTGGGCGAGCCCCCAGAGCGAGCCGATCGCCGATCGCGCCGGGCTCGAGCAGCGCTGGGCGGAGCTCACCGCGCTCTATGGCGAGCAGCCGCCGCGCCCGCCGCACTGGGGCGGCTACCGCGTCAGGCCCGACTACCTCGAGTTCTGGCAGGGGCGCCGCAGCCGCCTGCACGATCGCATCGCCTACGCACGGGCCGACGACGCCTGGAAAGTGTCGAGGCTCGCGCCGTGACCCGGATCGGGGCGTACGCGCCGCCCCCCGCTTCCGCCAAGGCGCTCTCGCCCACCGAGCTCCTCGCCACCCTGCGCGCCGCCCTCGATCCCTGGCAGCCGGGCACGCCCTTCTGGATCTTCGCCTACGGCTCGCTCATGTGGAACCCGCAGTTCACCTGGGACGCGCGCCACGTGGCGACGATCCGCGGATACCACCGTTCCTTCCGTGTCTGGTCGCGCATCAATCGCGGCACGCCCGAGAATCCCGGCCTGGTGCTGACCCTCGAATGCGGCGGCAGTTGCCGCGGGCTCATCTACCGCATCGCCCCCGACCGCGTGCAGGAAGAGATGGCACTCATCTGGAAGCGCGAGATGACCTACGGCTCGTACCTGCCGAAGTGGCTGAACTGCGTGGTCGGCGGCGAGTCATTCCGGGCGCTCGCCTTCACCGTGAACCGCGCCTGCTCGGGTTACGCGGGGCAGATTCCCATGGAGGTGGTCGTTGAGGCGATTGCCAGCGCCAAGGGGTGCTACGGCCCCGCGCATGACTACCTTTTCAAGACCACCGAGACGCTGCGCGAGCACGGCATTCGCGACACGCGCGTCGAACACCTGACGAACCTGGTCAGGCAACGGATGGCGGCCACCTAGCTAGCGGGGATCGCCGCGTTCCAGGCTTGCGCGTAGCGCTTCAGCACTGCGGCGTCGTCCTCCTCGCCAAATCCACGTGCGACCGTATCGTGAAAAATCTCGCGCGCGCATTCCGCCATCGGCGCGGTGAGGCCCAGGTTGCGCGCCTCCAGCACGAACAAGCCCACGTCCTTCAGCAACACCCGCGCTGCCGCGCGCGGCGCGTAGTCCCCCACCAGCGCGCGGGCCATGCGGTCGGCGAAAATCCAGCTCGCGCCGGAGCTCGCGTTCACCACCTCGGCCGCCTGGCCGAGGTCCAGTCCGAGCTTCGAGGCCAACGCCATCGCCTCGCAACCGGCGGCCAGGTTGGCCGCGGCCAGCATGTTGTTGACCACCTTCATCCGCGAGCCGTCGCCCGCTCGCACTCCCAAGCGAAAGTATTTGGCGCTCATCGCCTCGATCACCGGCGCGCAGCGCGCAAACGCCGCATCGCTTCCCGAGGCCATCATGCTGAGCGTCCCGGCGTGTGCACGCGCCGGGCCGCCCGATAGCGGCGCATCGACCATGTCGAAACCGCGCTTGGCGAGGCTTGCCGCGATGGCCTCGGTGTCGGACGGCGCGATGGTGCTGCACATCATGACGACCGCCTCGCCCGAGCCCTTCCCCGGGCAGAACCCGGGTCCGTCCCGGGTTTCCAGCACCTGGCGCGTCTGCGCGGCATCGACCACCAGCGTGATCATCACGTCCACGGCGGTGAAATCGCGAGTCGCGCCGTGGCCCACCGCTTCAGCCTCACGGGCGGCGACGATATCGCGCACCGCGACCTCGAAGCCGCGCCCGAGCAGTGCCTTGGCGACCCCCATGCCCATCGCACCGACGCCGATGACGCCGACGCGAGGTTTCACACTCGCGCCCGGGGATCGACGCGAGCGATGCGCGCCATCAGGTAATCGACCTCGCCGCGCGCTGCCGCCGAAAGTGCTGCACCGGGCTTGCGCAGCGTGTCGGAGGCGATGATTCCGCGGCGCATCATCACGTACTTGCGCACCGCCATGCCCGGGCCAGGCTGCTGTTCGTAGCGGATGAGCGGCAGGTGCGCGTCGAATAGATCGTGCGCATCGTCGCGTTTCCCCGCCTTCGACAACCGCACGACGTCGACCAGCATGTCGGGAAAGCAATATCCGGTGTTCGCTCCGTCGGCCCCGCGCTCCATCTCGAAGTCGAGGAACAGCGCGTTGTTGCCGACCAGTATCGGCAGGCGCTTCAGCGACCCGTCCTTCTCCCACGCGCGCAGCTGCGAGATCTTGTCGAGACCCGGCCAGTCCTCGTGCTTGAGGAACCAGCACGCCGGGTTCTCCATGGCGATTCGCCGAATCACGCCGGGCGTCATCTGCACCGAGAAGGTGAGCGGGTAGTCCTGGATCACGAAGGGCACGTCGGCCCCGATCGCCTCCGACGCCTGCTTGTAGTACTGCACGATCGAATCGTCGGTGCGCAGCGTGTTCGGGGGCGCGATCATGACGCCGGC
>JANNKG010000034.1:0-2102 GCA_031396185.1 Burkholderiales bacterium
GGCATGCAGGTCGAGCATCCGGAAGTCGTTCCACTTCTCCACCAGGTTGATGACCCGGGTAAGGAACACCAGCTTGAACCCGATGAACGCGTAGAGCATCCCGACCGTGAACTTGCCTTCCATCACGGCGATCGCGCCCAGCCAGATCACGATCACGCTCTCCAGGCCGAAGATGAACCCGTTCGAGGCGCGCTGGAGGATCCCGACGACCTGCACCCGCACCCCGGCGTTCGTCTGGTCGACCACAAGGTTCTGGTAGGAAGCCCGCCGCTCCGATTCGCGCAGGTTCAGCTTGATCGCCATCATCCCGCGCAGCGTCTCGATGAAATGGGTTCCGGAGCGTGCCTCATGGGCGATCTGCTCGTCGGTTGCGTAGCGCTGCGGGTAGTAGAAAGTCCAGCGCGCAATTCCATAGAGCAGGGCGGCGACCGCCACGATCGCAGTAAGGGTCAGGCTGTAGTAGCTCATGACGACGAGCGTCAGCACCACCATCACGCCGTCGACCGCGGTCTCCACGAAGGTGGAAGTCAACGTCCTCTGGATCGCGTCGACGCTGCGAAACTTGGAAACGATGTCGCCAATGTTTCTCTTCTCGAACCACGCCAGCGGCAGCCGTAGCATGTGGTTGAACAGATTCGTGAGCAGCCTCAGGTTGATGTTGGTGCTGAGGTAGACACCCACCCAGGCGCGAACCGCCGTCACCGCGACCTGGATCACCACCAATACGCAGAAGGCGATTCCCAGCACCGTCAGCAGGTCGCGATCGCGCCCGACGAGAACCCGGTCCACCGTCAGTTGCAGGAAGAACGGCATCGCGAGTGCGAAGACTTCGAGTGCGAAGGACAGGACGAGGATCTGCGCAATCGTCCCCTTGAGCCCCGAGGCCACGCCGAGCAGTTGCCACGAGCTGACCTTCTCGCGCTCGTCCTTCTGCTGGAATTCCGCCGTCGGCGTGAATTCCATGGCCACACCGGTGAAATGTCGCGACGATTCCTCCAGCGTCAGGACACGCTTGCCGCGTGCCGGGTCGTGCACCGTGATCTTGCGGCCAGAGACATTCGCGAGGACCACGAAGTGGTTCATGTCCCAATGCAGCACGGCGGGGAGCCGCAGTTTGCCGAGCGACTCGAGCGGTACCTGCACGCCGCGCGCCGTCATCCCCATGGTTTCGGCGATTTGCGCGACGTGTTTGAGGGTCACGCCCTTGAGCGAGGTCGAGAGGCGCAGGCGCATGGCCGAAAGATCGGTGCGATGGCCATGGAACGAAGCGACCATTGCCAAGCATGCAATACCGCATTCCGGCGCTTCGCTCTGCAGGATCACGGGCACCTTCCGGCTCAGCAGCTCCGAGAAGAACCCCACTAGAACCGGCCCTTCAGCTGCAGCACCGGCTCGAAGATCCACTCCAGCAGGGTGCGCTTCTCGAGCAACAGGTCGGCATTGACCAGCATCCCGGGGCGGAGGGGGAAATCCTGGCCCAATGCCGCGACCGACTGCTTGTCGAGGGCGACGTCGACGCGATAGACCGGCTCCTTTGCGGACAGCGGGCCAATACGTTCGCCCTGGGTCCAGACGTTGCGGCCGATGTCGCTCACCATCCCGCGGTACTGGCCAAAGCGCTCGAAGGGGAACGCCTCGTAGCGCAGCACCACCTCCTGGCCCTTGGCGATGAAGCCGATCGCGCGCGTGGGCACCAGCAGCTCCACGTGCAAGCCGCTGCCCTTCGGCAACACGGTGGCGAGCGGGGCATCGGCGGCGATCGATTGCCCGCGGTTCACGGCCACATTCGTCACCACGCCGGCCATGGGTGCGCGGATCACGGTCTCGCGCTTCGACTCCACCTGCGTCATCCCCTCGCGCAGCTCGGAAAGCTGGCGCGACACCTGGTCCACCTGGGCGCGCGTGCGCATCTGGATCTGCGGCTCGTCCATCTTGAGCGCCGCCAGGTCGCGCTCCACGGTCGAGCGCTGGCGGCGCAGCGCCTGCATGCGGATCTCCTGGTCGGTCACCTCGTCCTGCTTCTGCTTCACCAGCGCCTCGGAGACGAACTTCTTCTCGCCAGCGAGCCCGTGGTAGCGGTCGAGCTGCTCGCGCGCCGAGCG
>JANNKG010000060.1:0-5340 GCA_031396185.1 Burkholderiales bacterium
TGGGGCGGCTGTCGGGAGCGAAGGGGGCGGGGGCTCTCGCACTGGTGTTCGGGTTCAATATTCCGGCCCCAGATGAAGGTGGGGCCGGAATATTCCGGCGTGTGCCGGCCCGCTGCTAGTGGCACTTCTCGGCTCCGCAGCAATCAGCGGAGCCGGCAACGCGGCTCGCGGATTCGTGATGCTCGGCCTCTTCGGCCTGGCCCTTTCGCTACCTATCGTAGTCGCCGTGCTTTGGAGTCGCGGGCGTCTTGCGCTCGAGCGGCTGGGGCGACTGTCTCAGCGCGTGCCTAAGGTGATCGGCGTGATTTTCATACTTTTGGGCGCGTGGTCGATTCGCTTCGCGCTGGTGGCAGAAATTCTGTGATCGCCCTGAAGGAGGTGGGTCTTGACATTCCCACCCCGGGAAGGCCCACGCTGGCGGGAAAGGACCTCGCATGAAGACCTATATCCCCGCACTGCGGTTTCACTTTGCCACTGGACTCTATGATCCCGTCGTGCGCTGGACCACGCGGGAGACAACGTTCAAGGCGGCGCTCGTTGCCGGCCTCGATCCGCAGGACGGGGAGAGGATCCTCGACCTCGGCTGCGGCACCGGGACTCTCGCCATCGCCATTTCGCAGGCGGCTTCCGGTGCGGAAGTTTCAGGACTCGATGCCGATGACGCCGCGCTCGGGCAGGCGCGCGCCAAGCAGGCGCAGTCGGGGACTTCGGTCCAATGGAGTCGCGGCCTCGCCCAGAATTTGCCGTTTCCGGACGGCGTATTCGATGCCGTCGTGTCGAGCCTCTTCTTCCACCACCTGCTGCGCCCCGACAAGCGCGCGGCGTTGCTGGAGATTGCCCGCGTCATCCGGCCGGGGGGGCGACTGCTCATCGCGGATTGGGGGCAGCCCGCGAACGTTGCCAGCCGGCTACTGTTCCTGACGGTGCAACTCCTCGATGGCTTCGCGACCACGCGCGACTCGGTGCAGGGCGTCCTACCCTCGCTGATGATCGAGTCGGGCTTCAATGACGTAAAGATCGCGCGGCAGTTTGCGACCGCATTGGGAACCCTCGCGGTCTATTCCGGGCGGCGGTGGGTGGAAGGAGCTAAAAATGGGGCTTGAGCAGGAGCGTCGGCGGACCTCTGGATGGATCTTCATCGCCTGCGGGGTTTGGCTTGTTGGTTTGGGCATTTACTTCATGGCGTTCAGGCCCGGGCTTCTCCCCGAAGACTCACGCTACCTCGGCAGCCGCCTTTCCGTGATTCAGGCTGCTCTCCCGGAGTTGGAGCGTTGGCTGAGCCGGGTGTTCGGCGTGATGGGCGGGTTCATGGCTGGCGCTGGGGTGCTGACTATATTTGTGGCGGTTACGGCCGTTCCATCGCGGAGTCGCGGAACAGGAGGCATCCTCGCGCTGGTCGGTCTACTGACGGTCGTCAGCATGAGCGCAACGAATTTCGCTATCGACTCGGACTTCAAGTGGTTGCTGCTGGCGCCCGCCCTTTTGTGGCTCGTGGGCGTGACGAGCTACTACGTGAACCGGTAAGTCATTTCTCCCTCCGAATCCGGACGACAATGAAGATCACCAGGGGAATTCCCAGGGCGAGCAGCGAAGCCGCTCTCTTTATCACGGTCAGATAGGGAAGGACTTCTGCAAGCAAGTGCATGCGCTCTGGAAAGGACCCCAGGAGTGCCAGGACGACTCCATTCTCAGCAAAGTCGAAAATGACGTAGGCGAATGGCAGGGACAGCAGAAACACCTTAGCGACGGGGCCGCCAGGGAGATGTTTCGTCGAATGGAGCATCAACAGGAAAAGGGCGGGGAGAACGGCGAGGGGCAGCAGGACGTCTATCGTGACGTTTCTGAACGCGTAGTTTTTCCGCCCTTCCACGCCGTATGCCGAGAGACGCTGGTAGGTCGTTTCTTCAGAAAAGGACGGCTTCACATCCAGCAGCACGCCACCTCCACTGGATCTGACGAAGTCCGGCACGCTTCCCGGAAAATCGAGGGCGTGAACGGCGAACACGACGATGGCAGCTACCGCCACGGCAAACGCTAGGATCTGGCGGCTGTACACGACGGGCAATGTCATTTCGAATCCGCCCGGCGCTCGAATAGAGGACGCAATCGCGCCATGGCCTTGAGTGTAGCCGCCTCGCCCGCGGCGATCAGGCGTTCGCGGTCCCCGAACCCCCACTGACCGGAGGTTCTTCCCAGGTCCGGGACGATCACCGAGTCGGCCCCCGCGATTTCCCATTGCTTGAGCCGATACGCGGAAATCACGAATGACTGGAAAAGCACTCGCAGGGCGCTCGTGAGATGCGCATCTTCCGGCGGGTAGACCACGTCCACGGCAATTACGATCCGGGCTCCCAGCCTCCGCGCGGCTGCCACGGGTACCGGACTGGATAGCTGGCCATCCACGTACAGGCGTCCCCGGATTTTCGTCGGCGTGATGATTCCCGGCACCGCGCTCGAAGCGCTCACCGCGAATCCAGCGTCGCCCGCATTGAAGATCTGTAGTTCGCCCGTCTGGAGGTCCGTCGCCACGGCCGCGAATCGAATCGGGAACTCCTCCATGTTGTGCCGCCGGACTTCCAGATCCATGAACTGGTGCAGGCCGTGGCTTCGCAGAAGTCCCAAGGGGCTTGGCAAGAATCCGAGGCCAGGCAGTGCAATCTCGGAGAACACCGACGAGTCCAGGCGCCCGAGGGCGGACTCGAGCTCGGCCGCGGTGAGCCCGGACGCGTAAAGAGCGCCCACGATGCTGCCTGCGCTACTGCCAACGATCAGGTCGGGTCTCAGGCCATTTGCCTCCAGTGCCTTGATGACCCCGGCGTGGGCGAAGCCGCGAGCCGATCCTCCGGAAAGCACAAGAGCCACGCCCGCTCCGGGCAAGGGTGAGGCGGACTGCAAATAGGGCTCCGTGACTTCGTGGATGGTCACGGGTGCGGAGGCGCAACCTGCAAGGGTTGCCGCCGCCAGCAGAACCCCCAGCGCAGCCCGCGTCCTCATGCAAAAGATGGACAACTCACTGAATTGAAGGAATCGATCCGGGGAAACGCAGTGTGAACGTCAGGGCGCCGTCTTCGCTCCGGGCCTCCACGCTTCCGCCTTGTGCTTTCATGACGGAGTCCACGATCGCGAGGCCGAGCCCCGCGCCTTCGCGAACACGCGCCCTCGATTCGTCGCGCCGGGCGAACCTCGAGAAGAGGCGCTGGAGCTCGGGCGCGGCAATCTCGCCACCGGGATTGGTGACCGCAACGGTGACACTCTCGCGGCCTGAGTCGATCGCAACCTGGATGGGGGCACCCTGCGGGGAATACCGAACGGCGTTCGACAGGAGGTTGGTCAACGCTCGGCGCACGAGAAGGCGATCGGCCTGTAGGCGCGCCTCGCCGGAAATCTCGAGGGATTGCGCTTTCTCTGCCGCGGCCGCTTCAAAGTACTCGGCAACGCTGCGTGCCTCCGCGGCCACGTCGATATCCTCCCGGGCAAGCTCGATCATCCCCCGGTCCGCCCGTGCCAAAAACAGCATCTCAGAAATCATCCGCTGCAGGCGCTCGATCTCGACGAGATTCGAGTGCAAGGCCTCCTGGTATTCCTCGGAAGTTCTCGTCCTGCCCAGCGTGACCTGCGTTTGCAGCAAGAGATTGTTGAGCGGAGTGCGCAGCTCGTGGGCAATGTCGGCGGAGAATTGCTCGAGCATCCGGAAACTCTCCTCGAGCCGTTCAAGCCTCCGGTTGATGCTGACCGCCAGTCCGTGCACCTCTTCGGGTGCGTCCTTCAGGCTCAGCCGCGCTCCCAGCCTCTGGGCAGTCACCTGCCCGGCGCGCGCGGCGACCTGCGCCAAGGGAGCCAGTCCGCGCCTTGCAACGAACCACGCCAGCAGTGCGCTGGCCGCGGTTCCCGCCAAAGCCACCAGGACCGCCACGGCCGCATGCTCACGCAAGAGTTTGTAGGTGTCCGTGGTTTCCAGGGCTACGACGACGTCGGTACTGGTGCCTCGTGCGCTCGTCGGTGCGTGGCGCACGGGATGAAGCCACCAGACGCGTTTGCCCGCCTGGGCCTCGAAGTAGGGTCCGGGGGGCATCGACTCGGTCGCTCGAAGGGCGACGTCCCGCAGGTCATCGGGCGGCGGCACCAGCCAGCGTCCGCCCTGGCGCACGCTGATGCTGAGGTGGGGATGCCCGATTGAAATGTCGCGAAGCCGCTGGAGCCGGGCTTCGAGTGCCGCGGGGCCCTCGGTGTCGCGCAGCACGTACTCGACCACTTCCGTCTTGCCGCGCACCTCCGCGAGGTCTTGCGCCTCGAGTTGCATGCGCAGCGCCTGGTAAAGCGCGTATCCGGCGCTGGCCAGGATGACGGCCGACCCCACGACGAAGAGAAGCACGAGCCGCGCCGCGATCGATAGGCTGCGCGAGTTTTCCGTCACGGCGAGCGATTTTCCATCACGTAACCGAATCCGCGCACCGTATGGATGAGCTTTACGTCGAACGGATCGTCGATCTTGGCGCGCAGCCTCCGGACGGCGACTTCCACCACGTTCGTATCGCTGTCGAAGTTCATGTCCCAAACCTGCTCCGCGATCAGGGTGCGGGAGAGCACCTCTCCCTGCCGCCGCAGGAAGAGCAGGAGGAGCGCGTACTCCTGCGCGGTGAGATCGATCCGCTGGGCGCGCCTCTCGACCCTTCGCCGCAACAGGTGCACGTCGAGGTCGGCCACACGCATCACGTCAGGTTCCTGGGCCTTGCCCCGGCGCATCAATGCCCGCACGCGAGCGAGGAGCTCTGAGAATGCGTAGGGCTTGACGAGATAGTCGTCCGCACCCAGCTCCAGTCCCCGGACGCGATCCTCGACGCGGTCGCGGGCCGTCAGGAACAGGACCGGGGTTTGCTGGTCCTTGCGGATTTCCCGCAACGCCGTCCAGCCATCCATGTCGGGGAGGCCGACGTCTAGGATGATCAACTCGTAAGCCGAAGTCTTGGCCTGGTGCACCGCGTCCACGCCGTTGCGCACCCAGTCCACCACAAACCCGTTTTCTTCCAGGCCTTTGACCAGGTATTGCCCCGCATGGGCCTCGTCTTCAGCCAGCAGCAATCGCATCCCACCGCACCTCCCGAGGCATCGAGCGTAACCCAGGAAAATTCGCCGGTCGCGAACATAACAGGTTTGTAATCTGTCCGTAACGGGAACGAAGGCCGTGCGCGGCTACTCTTTCCTAACACCCACTTGCGGAGCTTTCCTCTTGATCAGAAGGATCTCTTTTGCCCTCGCCATCGCCTATGGGGCGGCCGCCTTGATGGTCGCCACCCCGGTCGCGCAAGGGCAGGGACGTCCGAGCCCGGATGTGGCTGTGGG
>JANNKG010000081.1:0-1588 GCA_031396185.1 Burkholderiales bacterium
GCACGATCGTCGAGGCCGGCACCGCGCGAGAGGCGCTGGAGCGGTTCGGCAGCACGATCGATCTGGTGCTGCTCGATTACCGGTTGCCTGATTCCGACGGGCTCCAGGTGCTGAAGAAGATGAAGGCGGCGGAGCCGGACGTCCCCATCATCCTCCTCACGGCGTTTTCCAGCATCGAAACAGCGGTGGAAGCCATGAAGCAAGGGGCGTATCACTACGCCAACAAGCCCTTCAACCTTGACGAAATCGCGCTCGTCGTTGGCAAGGCGCTCGAAACGACGGCGCTTCGGCGCGAGGTGCGCGCGCTGCGCGCGTCGCAGTCGGAACCGTATGGGTTGTCGCGCATCGTGGGCGACGCGATCGCGATGCAGAACCTGCGCGCGTTGCTTCAGCGTATCGCGACGAGCCCCGCGTCCACGGTGCTGCTGACCGGCGAGAGCGGGACCGGCAAGGACCTCGCCGCCAAGGTCATTCACTACAACTCGGGGCGTGCGCCCCGTCCCTTCATGAACATCACGTGCTCGGCGCTGCCCGAAGCCCTGCTGGAGAGCGAGCTGTTCGGCCACGAGCGCGGGGCGTTCACCGACGCCCGCCAGCAGAAAACCGGTCTTCTCGAGTCGGCTGAAGGCGGCACGGTGTTTCTCGACGAGATCGGCGAGATGTTACCCGCGCTCCAGGCCAAGCTCCTGCGCTTCCTCGAGGAAAAGGCCTTCAAGCGTGTCGGCGGCGCGGCGGACATTCACGTGGACGTTCGCGTCGTGGCTGCCACCAACCGCGACCTCGAAGACGCCGTCGCGCAGGGGAAGTTCCGAGAGGATCTGTACTACCGTCTGAACGTGATGCAGGTGCAGCTGCCGCCGCTGCGCGAGCACGCGTCGGATGTGCCGCTCCTGCTGAGCTTCTACATCGATCAGTTCAATCGGGAGTTCCGGAAGCAGGTCCGGGGGGCCACACCTGAGGCGCTCGAGCTCCTTCGGGGATACCGCTGGCCGGGCAACATCCGGGAGCTGCGGAATGCCGTCGAGCGGGCGATGCTTCTGGTGGATGGCGAATGGCTCGAGCCGCCGCATTTCCCCATCGCCGTGTCGCGCCGATCCGTCGGGGGCACCTACGATTTGCCGGATGAAGGCGTCAGCCTCGAGCACGTCGAGCGGGAGCTGGTGACCCAGGCCCTCAAACGGACCGGCTGGAATCACACCAAGGCGGCGGCGCTGCTCGGTCTGAACCGCGATCAGATCCGGTATCGCATCGAAAAGTTCGGTCTGGAGAAAACGGCCGAGCGGGAATAATCCCGCTTCCACGCGGGAAAATTTCCCGCGCCTCCCATCCAGGTGTTTGGAGCAACGCGCGTGCCCGCGCGCAAACGCGCCATTTTCTCGCCAAAACCCACGCTCACGTGTGGCATACCCGTTGCTCTGACGGGATTCCGGCGGCTGCGCCCCACGACCCGGCCTTCGAGGGGCTGGGTGTGTTGGACAACGGCCTCTCCGAAGCCGGGCTGATCGAGCCGGTGGATCGCATGGATTTTGGCGGCAAAAAAGTGCGCGCCTTCTTCTACGCCCAGGCTATCTGGAGTCTCTACAACAGC
>JANNKG010000087.1:0-7176 GCA_031396185.1 Burkholderiales bacterium
AGGACATCGACCACGGCGGTCTGCACCGCGATCGAAACGAGCTCGCCGCCCCCGACCCGGCGCGCGCCCTTCGTCGCGCGGGACTTCTTCATGTTGGCGAAGAAATACTTGGCGCTGCCTTTGTGCGTGATGTCAACCAGCACGCCGACGATCACCGCGGCGGCCATCAGCCAGAGGTACCACTCCATGAAGCCGGCGGGCAGGGATTGCATCGCCGGCGTGAACGGGTTGGTGCCGAACATTTTTTGCCTCCTCCTCGTATCGGCCGATTCTACGATCGGCGCCCGCGTCCCCTCGCCACAAACTTTGCTATGCGGCCATAGATTCGTTCGAATCCGGCTACAAGGTCCTGATCTCGAATGACATCGTGGCAAGGTCAGCGAGTATCCAGGTCGCCGGCGCCGCGAGGCCCGCGACCGTCCCGGGATTGGCGAGCCAGGTCGCCCCACCCTTCACGTTGGGCACCTGCCGCGCCTCGGCCTGGTGCGAATGGCCGCAACAGACCAGCTCCCAGTTGCCGGTGCACGCCATGGCGTAGCCGTGGTGGTCGTAGTGCACGACGACGATCCGCCGCCCGCCCAGCTCGAGCGTAGCCTCCGCGCCGTAGTACTGGAGCTGGCCGCCGCTTTTGCGCGACTGGAACTGCATCGCCTGGGCATCGCCGAGATTGTTGCCGTGGATGGCGTGGATGGGGAGCCCCGCGGCGAGCGACGGCTTCATGGTCTGGGCGCCGATCAGGTCGCCGCAGTGGATCACCGCCTCGGCGCCCTCCGCCCGCGCCGCCTGCACGGCCTGCGCCAGGGGATCCGCGCGGTCGTGGCTGTCCGAAACGATGCAGATCTTCATCGCCGCATTATCCGGCCCATGGGCCGCCGGGCTCAATCGAGGCCGCTTATCGGGCGATCAACAAAATCGAGGCTGCCGGGTCCTACGCCGGGCCTTTATCCTTGTCGCACCTGATCGAGGACCCTCCATGCCCCTAGTGCCTCCCCACGGCGGCCGCGGACTGAAGCCGCTGCTGCTGGACGAGCCCGAGCTCTCCCGGGAACGCGCGCGCGCCGCCGCGCTACCCCAGCTCAAGGTTTCCTCGCGCGAGAAGGGCGACCTCATCATGCTCGGGATCGGCGGTTTCACGCCGCTCTCCGGCTTCATGTCGCAAGCCGACTGGAAGGGCGTGTGCGACGGCATGAAGATGGCCGACGGCGTCTTCTGGCCGATCCCGATCACGCTCTCGGCCGATGCGGCGGCGGCGGGCTCGATCGCGGCCGGCTCGGAGATCGCGCTCGTGGACCCCGACGATGGCGGCGTGCTCGCCACCATGACCGTCACCGAGAAGTACCGCATCGACAAGCGCCACGAATGCAACGCGGTCTTCCGCACCGATGACGCCGCGCATCCGGGCGTGCAGATGGTGATGAAGCAGGGCGAGGTGAACCTCGCGGGACCCATCAAGGTGCTCTCCGACGGCGGCTTCGGCGCCAAGTACGGTGCGCTCTTCATGACCCCAGCCCAGACCCGCGCCGAGTTCGAGCGCCTCGGCTGGTCGCGCGTGGCCGCGTTCCAGACGCGCAACCCGATGCACCGCTCGCACGAGTACCTCGCCAAGGTCGCCATCGAGTCCTGCGACGGTGTGCTGGTGCATTCGCTGCTCGGGCACTTGAAAGCCGGCGACATCCCCGCGGAGGTACGCACGCGAGCCATCGGCGCGTTGATCGAGAAGTACTTCGTGCCGGGCACGGTGGTGCAGGCGGGCTACCCGCTCGACATGCGCTACGCCGGGCCGCGGGAGGCTTTGCTGCACGCCGTGTTTCGCCAGAACTACGGCTGCGCCTACCAGATCGTCGGCCGCGACCATGCCGGCGTGGGCAGCTACTACGGCCCGTTCGACGCGCACCGTATCTTCGACCAGATCCCGAAGGACGCGCTCGAGATCCGGGCGATGAAGATGGACGTGACGTTCTGGTGCTATGCGTGCGGCGGCATGGCGTCGGGGCGGACCTGCCCCCACAGCGACGCGGACCGGTTGCAGGTTTCGGGCACGCAGCTGCGCAAGTCGCTCTCCGAGGGCAGTGCGATTGCGCCCGAATACTCGCGCCCCGAGGTGCTGGAGATCCTGCGCGCGTATTACGCCGGCCTTTCCTGAGAGGCGGCAGCGCGCCGCAAGCCGACGGCGGGCTCAGGGGCCGACGGTGAGCAGCCCCGAGGCGGCGAGCACCAGCACGGCGATCTGCAGGATGCAGATCACGACGAAGACGCGTTCGCCGCCGCGCTGGAAGGCGCCGATTGCCGCGATGAGGCTCGCGATCGAGCAGCTCGCGAGCAGCGCGATGCCGGCTAGGACCAGCATGTCGCTGCGATGGATGAGCGACGCCCAGTGCCAACCCGGGCGGAGCCCCGTCTGCTCCAAGTAGGCAGCAGCGGGCCGATCCCACAACGCCGGCAGCTGTTCAATGGGCACGTGCGGCGTTGCGCCGAAGAGGTAGGCCGCGAAACCCGCCACCAGCACCGCCACGCCGAGCCACGTGCCCCGGCGCAGCCAGCGGGCGTAGCCGCGCCGTACGGCGTCGTCGTCCGGGGCTGGGGTCAGTTCCATATTCCCAGGCCCTTCGCGAGCGCGCGCAAACCCGCGAACAGGAGCAGGGCGAGCACCAGCCGGCGGATCACGGAGGCCCTGACGACGTGCAGCACGCGCGCGCCGATGCGCGCGCCCAGCATCATGCCGATGACCGACGGCGCGGCGATCATCGGCAGGACCGCGCCCTGGTTGATGTAGATCCAGGCTGCCGACGAATCGACCAGCGTGAGGATGAAGCTCGAGGTCCCGGCCGATACCTTGAGCGGCACGCCCATGACGAGGTTCAGCGCCGGCAGGTTCGCCCAGCCCGCGCCAAGCCCGAACATCCCTGCCAGGAAGCCGATCCCCACGAACAGCACGAGGCCCTGCGGGGTTCGATGGATCGTCCACGCGGACTCGCGGCCGGTCGCGCCGTCGCGAAAGATGCCGTGCATGTGCAGCGCACGCGCGATCCCATCGGGAGGACCGACCTTCGGGTGCTCGGAGTTCTTCACCGACGCCATGACGGCGACGATGCCGAGGATCGCGGCACCCAGCGCGACCTCCACCGCTGCGGTCGGCAGCGCGAGTCCCAGCATCGCGCCGGCGATGGAACTCGTCGAGGCGACCAGGCCGAGCGGCAGGGCGAGCCGCAGGCTCGCCAGCCCGCCTTCCAGCAGCTTAGGCCCCGCCGCCAGCGCGCCCGAGAGCGCGACGAGGAGGCCCGCACCGCGTACGAAATCGAGGTGAAACGGAAAGAATCCCGCGACGATCGGCACGAAGAGGACGCCGCCGCCCACTCCTGCGGGCACCGCGATGATGCCCAGCAGGAAACACGCCGCAAAGAGTGCCAGGGGCCAGACCCACCACGCGATCTCGGCGCCCATTCCTTACGCCGCGCGCCCCAGCGCCTCTTCAGGCCGATTCATACAGCCGGGTCAGCACGAACTCGCGATGGCCCAGGGCCTCGGCGGCGGTCAGGCGCCCATTGGCGGTGCGGAACATGCAATCGAGCAATGCGTCGCCTGCCTGGTCGGGAGTCATTTCCTTGCGCAACAATCCCGACACGTCGACGTCGACGTGCTCGCTCATGAGCTTCACCGTACGCGGGTTCGCGCAGAGCTTGATCACTGGCAGGATCGGGTTGCCAATCACATTGCCCTGTCCCGTCGGGAAGAAATGCACCACGTAGCCCGCGGCCGCGCAGAGCGTCACCATCTCCGCCGCGGCGGACGACGAATCCATGAACCACAGGCCCGGATGGGTCGGCATCTCCGCCTTGTCGAGGATGCCGTCCACGATGCACTTGCGCCCGATCTTCTGGATGTTGCCGAGCGCCTTCTCCTCGATCGTCGTGAGACCTCCGGCGATGTTGCCCTTGGTGGGCTGCGAATCGGACAGGTCGCTCGTCTTGTGGCGGTTGATGATCTCCTGGTACTGGTCGAAGACCTTCATGAACTTGGCGCGAACCGCGTCGTCGCGGCAGCGCGCGGCCACCAGGTGCTCGCCACCGGTGAGCTCGGTGGTCTCGCCGAAGACCATGGTCACGCCGTGCGGATAGAGCTTGTCGAACGCGTTGCCTACCGTGGGATTGGCGCCGCAGCCGGAGGTGGTGTCGGATTCGCCGCACTTGGTCGAGACCCACAGGTCCTTCAGCGGGCGCTCCACGCGGCGCAGCTCGCTCGCCCACTGCACGTATTCCTTCGCCGCCTTCGAGGCGCGCATGATCGTGTCGTGGTCGCCATGGCCCTCGATGCCGAATCCCACCACCGGCTTCCCGGTGGCGGCGATGCCCTCGACGACCTTCGCGGTCCAGCCGTCCTCGATGCCGATCACCACCACGGCGGCGACGTTCGGGTTGGCCCCGGTCCCGATGAGCGTGCGGAAATGCAGCTCGAGGTCGGCGCCGAACTGCAGGCGGCCGTACGGATGCGGGATCGCCATCGTGCCCTTGATGTTGTTGGCGACCGCCTCGCATGCGGCATTGGAGAGATCGTCCACCGGCAGGATGATCACGTGGTTGCGCACGCCGATGCGCCCGTTTTCCCGCTGGTAGCCCCAGAAGGCCGAATTCTTGAGATCCATTTTGGTCACCACCGCTTGGTCTTGATGTTGTGGACGTGCGCATGCTCGCCCACCTGGATGGACGCGACCACGCGCCCGATGTCGACGCCGTACTTGATCACCGTGGCATCCTTCGCCAACGCCCTGATCGCGAGCTTGTGACCGATGGGGATGTCGGACTTCGCATCGATGGTGAGGTCCTTGTCCTGGTCCATGATCCAGCCGGTGAGCTTCTGGCCGCTTTTCACGCCCTCGACCACGACGACGCCCACCGAATCGTCCTGGTCGTGCACCACGAAATGAATCATCGTCCTTCTCTCCTGCCGGGGTTTCAGACCTCGATGCTAGGAGACAGCGCGACCCCGGGTCAAGGCAAGTTGCGTGATAGTCTCGATCCGGTGCAGCCCAAGGACGTGCCCGAGTGAGCGCCGCGCTCCTCATCCTGCCCAATTTCGTGCTGATTCTCGTGGGGCTCGCACTGGCCCGCCGCTTCGACTACGGGCGCGGCTTCTGGGAGGGGCTGGAGAAGCTCGTCTACTACGTGCTCTTCCCCGCGCTGCTGTTCCGCTCGCTGGCGCTGGCCAAGATCGACTTCACGCAGACCGGTTGGCTCGTGGCCGCGGCGTGTGCGTTCACGGTGGCGGGTTTCCTCCTTTCGCTGCTCGCCAAGCCGATCTTCAAGCTCGACCATCAGCTTCACGCGACCGGGTCGCAGTGCGGCTATCGCTTCAACACCTACATCGGGCTCGCGATCGCGGGAAGCCTCTTCGGCGCCGACGGCGTGGCGCTCGCGGCGCTGCTTCTCGGCGTGATGATCCCGCTCGCCAATTTTGGTGCCGTAGCGGTGCTCTCGGCGCAGAGCGATCGCGGCTTCCTGAAGGAGCTCGCGCAGCATCCCCTGGTGGTCTCGAGCCTCGCCGGCTTTGCATGGAATCTCGCCGGGCTCCCGCTCCCGGGCTTCGCCGACCAGACGCTGGCACTCCTGGGCCAGACCGCGCTTCCCGCGGGGCTGCTCTCGGTCGGCGCCGCCATGCGCTTCGAGCGCGGGCAGGGCCCGGTGGGCGCGCACGCGTGGTGGCTGGCGGTCAAGCTGGTGGCCGTGCCCGCGATCGCGTGGGGGCTTGCGCGCGCCCTGGGTTTCCACGGTATCGAAGGGCAGGTGCTGATCCTCTGCGCAGCGCTGCCCACCGCCACCAACGCCTACATCCTCGCGGTGCGCATGACCGGCGACGGGCGCGCGGTGGCGACCCAGGTGACCGCCGGCACCGTGTTTTGCATGGTGACCATTCCCGCCTGGATGGCCGTGCCGCTGTAGGAATCCGCGCCTGTAGGACCCCACGAATGCAACTTGGCTGCCGGCAGGGGGTCTGTCGGGAGAGATTTCATCGATTTGGAGAACACCATGCAACTCGGCGGACAGCGCGGCAGCGGCAACGTAGAAGACCGGCGCGGCATCGGTGTCGGTGGCGGCCTGGGCATCGGCGGAGTCGTCATCGCGCTCATCGCCATGTTCCTCGGCGTCGATCCTTCGGCGGTCCTCAACATGGCCAACGAGGTGGCGCCGCAAGTCACCCAGGGGCCGCAGAAGGCGGCGCCCCAGGGCGCACCTGCCGACGAGATGGGTCAATTCGTCTCCAAGGTCCTCGGCAGCACCGAGGATGTGTGGCAACAGGAGTTCAAGGCGCTCGGGAAACAGTATCGCGAGCCCAAGCTGGTCCTCTTCACCCAGGCGGTGAAGTCGGCGTGCGGAATGGGCCAATCGGCGATGGGCCCGTTCTACTGCCCCAACGACGAGCGCCTCTACATCGACCTGTCGTTCTATCGCGACTTGCAGACACGCTTCAAGGCGCCCGGCGACTTTGCCCAGGCCTATGTGATCGCCCACGAGGTGGGGCACCACGTCCAGAACCAGCTCGGGATCATGAAACAGATGGAAGCGATGCGCGGGCGCGTCTCGAAAGGCGAATACAACCAGGCGTCGGTGCGTCTCGAATTGCAGGCCGACTGCTTCGCCGGCGTGTGGGCTCGCCGTGCGGCCGCCTCGAACTTGCTGGAGGCGGGCGACCTGGAGGAAGGGTTGAACGCGGCGGCGGCGATTGGCGACGACCGCCTGCAGAAGCAGACCCAGGGCCACGTCGTGCCCGAGTCCTTCACCCATGGCTCCTCGGCGCAGCGCGTGCGCTGGTTTCGCAAGGGCATGGAGACCGGGCGGATGCAGGACTGCGATACGTTCTCGACGCGTTCTCTGTAAGCGCGTCGCAAAGTAAAAAAAAGGCGCCTGGGAAGGCGCCCTTTCTCTTGCTGCCGCTGCTGCTTTACTTCGCTTCGGCGGCTTCCTCTTCCTCCACCGGCGGCAGCACTTCGCGCTGCTCGGCGCTGACCAGCTTCTCCTTGATGCGCGCCTTCTTGCCAGTGAGGCCACGCAGGTAGTACAGCTTGGCGCGGCTCACCTCGCCCTTGCGCTTCACCTCGATCGAGGCGACCGCCGGCGAATACATCTGGAAGGTCCGCTCGACGCCCTCGCCGCTGGAGATCTTGCGCACGATGAACGAGGAGTT
>JANNKG010000103.1:0-5186 GCA_031396185.1 Burkholderiales bacterium
ATGGCCTTGAGGTAGACGCCTTCGGGAAGCTGGCGCAGCAGCTGGTCGAGCAGCTGAACCGGCTCGGAGCGGTTGCTCTGCAGCGCCTCGACCACCTGCTTCTTGGCGAGCAGCGAGGCGGTCTCCTCGCGAATCTTGCGGATCTCCTCGATCTGTTTGTCGAGCTTGGCGATCTCGCTTTTCATGTAGGCGACGTTTTCCTGCTGCGCGTTCACTTGCTGGTCGAGGAAGAACCAGACAGCGCCTGCGACAACCAATGCGATGACCAGCGAGATGCCGCCCAGAACGCCGAACTGCTGCTGGCGACGCTTGCGTGCTTCCTCGCGGTGCGGGAGTAGGTTGACGCGAATCATGACGGGTCGAACCTCCGCATCGCGAGCCCGCAGGCGATCATCAGCGACGGCGCATCGATCGTCAGCTGGCGCGGCTTGATCTTCGAGGACAGAGCCATGTTCGCGAACGGGTTTGCGACCACCGTGTGCACCTGGGTGCGCTGCGCAACCATCTCCTCGAGGCCGTCCAACATCGCGCAGCCGCCGGTCAGCAGGATGTGGTCGACCTTGTTGAACTGCGTCGAGGTGAAGAAGAATTGCAGGGCCCGCTGAATCTCGAGCACGATTTTCTCGTTGAAGGGTTGCAGCACGTCGGGGCCGAAGTTCTCCGGCAGGTTGCCGACGCGTTTGGCCGCCTCGGCCTCCTCCACCGGCATGTCGAACTGCCGGGCGATGTCCTGGGTGAGGAGGTTGCCGCCGATCTGCTGCTCGCGCGAATACACGGGCTGGCCGTTGTGGACCACGGAGACGCGGGTCACGGTCGCGCCGATGTCCACGATCACGGTCACGTCGCTTTCGGAAATGCCGGAGCTGCCGCCACAGATCAGCTCGAACGCCGTCTGCGCAGCGTAGGACTCGACGTCCATCACGACGGTCTTGAGGCCTGCAGCCTCGGCCGCGGCGACACGATCCTCGATTTTCTCCTTGCGCGAGGCGGCGATAAGCACCTCGACCTCGTCCTCGCCCGAAGGCGCCGGCCCGAGCACCTGGAAATCGAGGTTTACCTCGTCCAGGGAGAAAGGGATGTATTGGTTGGCCTCGCCCTGGACCTGGACTTCCATGTCCTCGTCGCGCTGGTTACCGGGCAGGATCACCTTCTTGGTGATGACTGCAGCCGCTGGCAGCGCGAGGGCGATGTTCCGGATACGGGAACCGAGCGCCTTATGGGCCCGTTTGATGGCCTCGCCTGCCGCCTCGATGTTGGCGATGTTCCCGTCTACCACGGTGTCCTTGGGAAGGGGCTCGATGGCGTAGCGTTCGACGCGGTAAACATTACGTCCCGCTTCCACCAGCTCTACAAGTTTTACCGAAGACGAGCTGATATCGCACCCGACGAGCGGCGGCGCTTTGGCTTTGAGGAAATCAAACTGGGCGGCTAATTTTTCTTTAAGCATGGTGGACGGTTAGCACCCAAACGGAGAATCTACTTTAGATGCTAGCAACAAGTCCTAGGCCTGTAAAGCATTTTGTAGCAAGGCCTTAGAGCGACCATCGTGACTATAATGGCAGCGGTACATTGAACCCGCGTGCGCCGCCGCGGCCTCACCAGCCCGATATGGTTGCAAGTTCTTCTCGATGACCTCCCGTTGGTGGTTCTACCCAACCCTGATCGGCGTCTCCCTCGGGCTCGTTGCCGCAGGGGTCGCGGCGCTCACGGTCGTCCTGCTCTGGCCAAACCTGCCCAGCCTGGAGGTCCTAACGGACTATCGGCCCAAGATTCCGCTACGGATTTTCAGCGCCGAAGGCGAGCTGATCGGGGAGTTCGGCGAGGAAAAGCGTGCTGTCGTGAAGATCCAGGATGTCCCCCAGGTCATGAGGGCCGCGATCCTCGCCGCCGAGGATGACCGGTTCTATCAGCATGGTGGCGTGGACTACGTGGGCATGGCGCGGGCCGCGATTGCCAACCTCCAGGGCCGCAGGGAGGGGGCGAGCACCATCACCATGCAGGTGGCGCGCACTTTCTTCCTCACCCGGGAAAAGACCCTGGCGCGCAAGCTTTCGGAAGTGCTCCTCGCCTTCAAGATCGAGGCTAATCTCACCAAGGACCAGATTCTCGAGCTCTACATCAACCAGATCTTCCTCGGCCAGCGTGCCTATGGATTCCAGTCGGCGGCCAACGTCTACTTCGGCAAGAACCTCGCGGAAGTCACGCCGGCAGAGGCCGCGATGCTCGCCGGGCTTCCCCAGGCGCCCTCGCGCCAGAATCCATTTGTGAACGCCAAGCGCGCACAGGAACGCCAGCATTACGTGCTCAGGCGCATGCAGGACGTGGGCTGGCTGTCGAGCGACCTATATAAGAAGGCGCTCGCCGAGCCGCTTCGCCTGAACAGCAACCAGCGTGAGGCCTTTGCGTTCCGCGCCGACTACGTCGCGGAGATGGCGCGTGCCGCGATCGTCGAGCAGTACGGCGAGCCGGCGTACGTGAGCGGCCTCCGGGTCTATACCAGCGTGCGGCGCAAAGACCAGGAGGCGGCCAACGCAGGCCTGCGGCAGGGAGTGCTCGAGTACGAGCGGCGCCATGGCTACCGGGGACCCGAAGGCCAGGCGGCACTTCCGGCGCCAGGCGGGAGCGTGGATGAAGCGGTCGAAGAGGCGCTCCAGGATCGGGAGACCCTCGGGGATATGGTTCCCGCCGTCGTCCTCGAGGCGAACCCGCGCGAGGTCAAGGTGGCGCTGCGGCGCGGGGACGACATTTCCATCACCGGCGACGGGCTCAAGTTCGCCGCGCGCGCCCTGGCCGAACGCAATCCCGATCGTGCCATCCGGCGCGGATCGGTCATCCGGGTGCTTGCGGGAGAGAAAGGGACGTGGAGCATCACCCAGCTGCCCAAGGTCGAGGCCGCGCTCGTGGGGCTCGATCCCGCCAATGGCGCGATCCTCGCGCTCGCGGGCGGCTTCGACTTCAACGCCAGCAAGTTCAACCACGCGACTCAGGCGTGGCGCCAGCCCGGCTCGAGCTTCAAGCCGTTCATCTACTCGGCCGCCCTCGAGAAGGGATTCACTCCCGCGACGGTGCTTAACGACGCGCCCTTCGTGATCGAGGCCGCCAAGACCGGCGGCCAGCTCTGGGAGCCGAAGAACTACGACGCGAAGTACGACGGCCCGATGCGGTTGCGCACCGCGCTCGCAAAGTCGAAGAACATGGTGTCGATCCGCCTCCTGCAGGCGATCGGCCCGCATTATGCCCAGGACTACATCCAGCGCTTTGGATTCGACCCGAAGATGCATCCCGCATACCTCACGATGGCGCTCGGCGCGGGTTCGGCGACCCCGCTGCAGATGGCTGCCGCCTACGCGGTATTCGCCAACGGGGGCTACCGCGTCAAGCCCTGGTTCATCGAACGCGTCGAGGACAACCGCGGCGCAACGCTCTACGCCGCCAAGCCCGAGACCGCTGGGATCGATGCCGAGCGGGTGCTCGACGAACGCAACGCATTCCTCATGACCACGCTGATGCGTGACGTGGTGCGCTACGGCACTGCGGCGCGCGCCATGTCCCTGGGGCGCCAGGACCTGGCCGGCAAGACCGGCACCACCAATGACCACATCGACGCCTGGTTCGCGGGCTTCATGGGGCGGCTGGTCGCGGTTTCGTGGATCGGATTCGACACACCCGCCAACCTGGGGCCGAACGAGACCGGCGGGCTGGCTGCGTTGCCGATCTGGATGTCTTATGCGTCGAAAGTGCTCAAGGGCGTGCCGGAAACCGAGTTCACGCCGCCCTCTGGCGTAGTGATGGTGAATATCAACCCGCAGACCGGACTACGCGAGCCGGGCGGAGCGAGCCGCACCAGCGAATACTTCTACCAGGAGTCCCAGCCGCCAATCGGCGATGACAGCCCCTTCGCGCGCGACGCCAGCCGTCCGCCGGAGGAGGTCAAGAACCAGATCTTCTAGGCACGCGCCATGCCGAAGTCCCGATCGCGCCGCGACAACAACCTGCGCCGCCACATCGCCTACCTGGCCGCGCGCCTCATGGCCGAGGAAGGCGTGGCCGATTTTGCGACGGCCAAGAACAAGGCCGCGCGACAGGCCGGCCTTGGCGATGCCAGCCAGTTGCCCGACAACAGCGAGATCGAGGATGCGCTGCGCGAATACCAGGGCCTCTACCAGAAGGATGAGCAACCGGGCCAGTTGCGGCGACTGCGCGAGGTGGCGGTAAAGGTGATGCGCGAGTTCGAAGAGTTCCGCCCGGCGCTGGTGGGCTCGGTCCTCAACGGAACCGCAGGCCAATTTTCCGATATCAACCTGCAACTTTTCACCGATGACGAGAAGGTGCTCATGATGTTTCTGATCAACCGGCGCTATCGCTTCGAGGAGGGTTCGAAGAGCGTGCGCCGTGGAGGGCGCCTGGATGAGGTCCTGAAGATCAGCCTGGAGGTGGACGACGTCACCGTGACCCTCACGGTACTCGACCCCGACGACGAGCGCTCGAGCGCGCGTCTCCGATCCGATGACGAGCCGCAGCGAGCCCGCCTGGCCGAGGTCGAAGCCCTGCTCGCCCCCCGCGCGCTCTAGCGTGCCCTGGCGAGGATGCGCGCGGCGTCGAGGGCGAAATAGGTGAGGATCGCGTCGGCGCCGGCCCGCTTGAAGGCGAGGAGAGATTCCATCATGCAGGCCTCGCCGTCGATCCAGTCGCGTTCCGAAGCGGCCTTGAGCATGGCGTACTCACCGCTCACCTGGTAGACGAACGTCGGCACGCCGAAGCGATCCTTCACGCGCCGCACCATGTCCAGGTACGGCATGCCGGGTTTCACCATCACGAAATCGGCGCCCTCCTCGAGGTCGAGTGCCACCTCGTGAAGCGCCTCGTCCGAATTGCCGGGATCCATTTGGTAGGATTTCTTGTCGCCGCCGTCGAGGCTCACGCCGGAGCCCACCGCGTCGCGGAATGGACCGTAGAAGGCGCTTGCGTACTTCGCGGAGTAGGCGAGCAGGCGCACGTGAATGAAGTTGCGCGCATCCAAGGCCTTGCGCAGCACCCCGATGCGCCCATCCATCATGTCGGAAGGCGCCACGATATCCGCGCCCGCTTCGGCGTGCGCGAGCGCCTGCTTGACGAGTACCGCGAGCGTCAAGTCGTTGACCACGTATCCGCTCGCGTCGACCAGCCCGTCCTGCCCGTGGCTGGTG
>JANNKG010000106.1:0-3856 GCA_031396185.1 Burkholderiales bacterium
GCAGCGCGCAGACGGCAGCGAGCGTGCCCCCTGCGCTGTCGGTGAGGATGCCTGCGGGGAGGTGCGGAACGGTTCTGTCGGTCATATCAATCTCCTTGTGACAATGCGGGTGGTTGGCTTACTTCTCGACGTACTTGAGCGGATCCTCGGGCATCGGAATGCACGGCTCGATGGGAAACACCGGCACGATCGGGTAACCCGGGATGACCAGGCCGTTGCGGAACCCGGTACTGGATACGACGCCGCCTGAAACTTCGGCCTCGTCCTTCTTCGGCACTTCCTTCATTTCAGATCTCCTTGGGTTTGATTCGAATGGCGGCCGGAGCGCTTCGGAACTACGCGGATCACGTGGGCTCGGACGGGCGAAGGCTCGCGTTGAGGAGGCGCGCATAGTCGACCGGCTCGCCCGCCGGCTCCTGTGGCGCGCGGTAGGTCAGTTCGTCAAGCGCTGCAGAAACCGGCACGCCGCCCGCAATGCGTAGAACTTCCTCGATGCTGAGTTCCTTCACGACATCCTCCTGGACACAGGTGCTTTCGATCCGGCAGGCCCTTCACGCCCCGACCGGCCCATGAATCGTAGGGACAGACGCATCGGGAAGCCGTCGAAAATCACGAATCACTGCAAGGCGATTTCGGTCGAGTTGAAAGTTCGCCGCGTATTAATTTCGCGACCATGGGATCCGAGGAAGCGCCGCGCTATCGAATCGTGCTGTACCGCGCGCGAGGCTGCCATTTCGCCCTTGTGCCGCAGCTTCCAGGATGTGTCGCACGCGGAGCCACCGAGGTCGAAGCGGTCGAAAATGCGCGCGTGGCGATTCGCGCCTAC
This sequence comes from Burkholderiales bacterium, assembly GCA_031396185.1. GTDB lineage: Bacteria > Pseudomonadota > Gammaproteobacteria > Burkholderiales > Usitatibacteraceae > Usitatibacter. The sequence continues at coordinate 827 of JANNKG010000106.1, forward strand.
GTCTGGGTCATGCAGGTTCTCGCCACCGACCGCGCCACCGTCGAGCTCGAGATCAAGCCCTAGCGAAAGTCGTTCACGGCTGGTGTAACCTGATGTCCACACCCTCCGCACCGACCTTGCTGCAAAGCAGCAGACAGGAGCCTTCGCCGTGGCGAAATACACCACTGAGAACATTCATGCCGTGGCTCTAGTCGGCCACGGCGGGGCGGGCAAGACGATATTGACCGAGGCCCTGCTGTGGAAAGCCGGAGTGATCGGCGCGATGGGCAGTACGGAGCGAGGCACCACGGTCAGTGACTTCGATCCCCTCGAAAAGCAATACGGGCACTCGCTCAATTCCTCGCTGGTGAATTTTCCCTACAAGGGAATCCACGTCCACCTGATCGATACGCCCGGCATGCCCGACTTCGCCGGCCAGTCGATCGCTGCGTTGGCGGGCGTCGAGACCGCCGTCGTGGTGATCAACGCGCAGAACGGAATCGAGCTGAACACCACGCGGATGATGCGCGCCGCGGGCAAGAGAAAACTCTGCCGCATGATCCTCGTCAACAAGATTGACGGGGAGAACCTCGACCTCGAAGGATTGCTGAAGCGCATTCAGGAGACCTACGGCAAGGAATGCCTGCCGATCAACCTGCCCGCGCACGGTGGGAAGGACGTCGTGGATTGCTTCTTCAATCCCGATGGCGATTCGGACTTCTCGTCGGTCAAGGCCGCGCATACCGCGCTCATCGACCAGGTGGTCGAGGTGGACGAGGAGCTGATGGCCCTCTATCTCGAGCAGGGCGACGAGCTGTCTCCCGAGCAACTGCACGCGCCTTTCGAGAAGGCGCTGCGTGAAGGGCACCTGATTCCGGTGTGTTTTGCTTCGGCAAAAACCGGCGCGGGCGTGGCCGAGTTTCTCGACATCCTGGCGAAGCTCGCCCCCAATGCGACCGAGGGAAATCCTCCCCCGTTCGTGCTTTCATCCGAGACCGAGGGGGAGGAGTTCCACGCCGATCCGGATCCGAAGAAGCACGTCCTCGCGCACGTCTTCAAGGTGATCATGGATCCGTACGTCGGGAAAGTCGCCGTTTTCCGCGTGCACCAGGGAACGGTTGGAAGGGACACGCAGCTCTACATAGGCGATGGCAAGAAGCCCTTCAAGACGGGCCACGTCTACCAGCTGCAAGGCAAGGAGTACGTGGAAACCGACGCGCTGGTCCCGGGCGATATCGGCGCCGTGGCGAAGATCGACGAGATCGATTTCAACGCCGTGCTGCACGATTCCCACGACGAGGACCACATCCGCCTTCGTTCGCTCGACTTTCCGATGCCGATGCATGCGATCGCCGTCGAGACCAAGAAAAAGGGCGACGAGCAGAGGCTCTTCGACGTGCTCCACAAACTCGAGGTCGAGGATCCGTGCCTGTGGGTCGAGCGCCACCCGACCACGCATGAGACGGTGATGCGCGGCCTGGGCGACCTGCACATGCGCACCAAGCTGGAAAAGATGCTGGCGCAGTACAAGATGGACGTGACCACCAAGCCGCCGAAGATTCCCTATCGCGAGACGGTCACGCGGCGCTCCGAAGGCCACTGCCGCCACAAGAAGCAGACCGGCGGCGCGGGCCAATTCGGGGAGGTGTTCCTCAAGATCGAGCCGCTATCCCGTGGCTCGGGCTTCCAATTCGCAAGCGAGGTGAAGGGCGGCGTGATTCCCACCGTTTTCATCCCCGCAGTCGAGAAGGGCGTGCGCCAGGCGCTCGACCACGGCGTGATCTCGGGCTATCCGGTCGAGGACATCAAAGTGATCGTCTACGACGGCAAGAGCCACGACGTCGATTCGAAGGAAATCGCGTTCGTGACGGCGGGGCGCAAAGCCGTGATCGATGCAATCCTGAAGGCGTCCCCGATCATGCTCGAGCCGATCGTCAACATCGACATCACCGCGCCCGACCGCTTTGTGGGCGACCTCACCTCGGACCTGTCGAGCAAGCGCGGCCAGGTGACCGGGACCGAATCCTCGGGCGGGGATCTCATGTCGATCCAGGGCATGGTGCCGCTCTCGGAAGTCTCCGAATACCAGACCCGCCTTCGCTCCGTGACCGGCGGGCAGGGTGCGTACACGATCGAGTTCAGCCATTACGCGGCGGTACCTCCCCAGACCCAGCAGCATCTGGCGTCGCAGTTCAAGCTGGAACGCGAAGAGGAATGACTGCAACTTCGATGCCCGGTTTCGGGCATCGGGCGGGTGCAAGAAAAAGTGGGAATTCCCAGTTGACTTCGCGCCGCAGCGGCGGCATTTTTGCGCAACGCACAGGTGTTACGCGCCGGACATAAAACGAGGGGGAGGTCCGATGATCGTCATCCGCGACCAGCAGTTGAGGCTCCTGGTCCTTGCCCAAATCATTCGGGATCTGCAGGCGGCCGGCGAGGAGCGAGCGCCCACCCCCGCGGGCTTCTCCGAGAAGCAGATCGCCGAGCTCCAGGCGCTCAGTTCTTCGGAGCTGGTGCAGCTGGCCGAGATGACCGAGCCCCGCGTCGCCATCCAGATCGATGCGGGGTCTCTCGAGCACGGCCTGCGACAGGTCGACTACCTCAACAAGCGCTCTCGCCAGCTCGAGTTCTTCATCCGCCACGGCGCGACTTCGAACATGCTGACCAAGCTTTTCCGGATCTCGTCGGCCGACGTGATCCTCAAGCGGCGGCTTTTCGCGGGCACCAGCCCCCTCCTGCGCCGGCCGGCCATGCCGCCCCATCCGGTGCGCGAGCGCATCCAGCAGCGCTGGTTCGCGATCCGCAAGGGCAAGGAGCGCGAGCCGGTGCGCGCCGAGGATTACGAGGAGCTGCACCAGGATTTCTCGCAGCACACGTTCGCCACCCTCTGGGCCGTGGTGCACGAGTTCGACAACGAATAACGGAGGGAGGGCGATAAGCGATGCGGGGCGGCCTTGAGCCCCCCGTTGTTGTTATCGGTCTGCGAAATCCGCTTCGATGTCCCTGCGCATGCGCTGCCGCACGGAGTCCTCGACCGGTGTGTCGGCGATC
>JANNKG010000116.1:0-9444 GCA_031396185.1 Burkholderiales bacterium
GGAAGGGCTACTTCACGGGCACCCGACTCACCGAGCAGGAGCACCGCGTTCGGTCCTCCCAGGATTGCCTTCGAAAATGCCCGCGTGCTGCCGGTGGCGAGCGGCACGAAGGTCTGCCCATTGTCGCGGCTCACGAGGGCGGTGCCTGCCGATCCCGCCACGACCAGGGCGCCGTCGGGCAGCTTGTCACCGCCCATGAGGTTCGCCACCGACGGATTATCGACCTGCGCCCAGGTCTTGCCCTTGTCGGCGGAGCGGTAGATACGGCCGCGCATGCCGAAGGCCACGACCGCGCCGTCGTTGGCCACGAGCCCGCCGAAGAAAGAACCCTTGTAAGGGGAGACTGCGCTTACCCAGGTCTTACCGGCGTCGGGTGACGCGAGGAGGGTCCCCGCCTCGCCGAGGATCACCAGGTGGCCGCCGCCCAGGTCGAGGATCGCGTTCAGGTGCTTGTCGTCGGCGACGATTTTCCTGGGGTTCCAGCTCTTGCCGCCGTCGGCGCTCTCGTAGTACGCGCCGTAGGCTCCCACCGCGATCGCCGTCTCGGGCGTGAGGAAGATCACGTCGAGGAGCGGGCGCTGCTCGGCGGGCGCGGAGAACACCTGCTTCCAGGTCTCACCGCGGTCGCTGGTGGCGAGGATGATCGAATCGTGGCCGACCGCGAGACCCGCCTGGTCGTCGAGGAAGTCGAGCGCGGTAAGCAGCGGACTCGGCGGCACCTTGGCGCGCTTCCAGGTCTTGCCCTGGTCGTCGGTGAGGACGATGTAGCCGCGATCGCCGACCGCGACGATGCGGCTGCCGAAGCGCTCCGCATCGACCAGCAGCAGGCGCTGCATGGTGGTGGTACCCAGCGGCCCGGACTCCGGCGGGCTCGCCGGATCGGGCGCCGCCCATGCGGCAGCGATCGCGCCACAGCACAGCGCCGCGGCGCCTATCGCCTTTCTCATCCCGCAGGACTTGTGGATTACCGCGTGCCGGTGCCGCGCAGGTTCGACGGCGTGTAGTCCCCCGCGGTGCGCTTGATGGCCTCGTAGATCAGCTTCTCTTCGCTGCGCAGCCCCATCGCGATGTAGCGGCCGGACTGCAGGTCGTTGTGGACCTCGGCCGTCGGGAAGATCGTCGGGATGTTGTACCAGTTCTCGCTGTGCTGCTCGGAGAAGCGCCACAGCTCGCCGCGGCCGTCGTACTTGTCGGAGGCGACCGGCGTCCAGCTGTCCTCGTCGAGATAGAACACGCGCTTGGAGTAGATGTGGCTGGTGCCCGGCTTGAGCGTGGCCTCGACTACCCAGACGCGGTGCAGCTCGTAGCGGGCGAGATCCTGGTTGATGTGGCCGGGCTTGAGGATGTCGCCGTATTTCAACTTCGGGTCCGACAGCTTGTACGAGTTGTACGGGACGTACATCTCGCGCTTGCCGACCAGCTTCCAGTTGTAGCGGTCGGTGGCGCCGTTGTACATGCCGAAGTCGTCGTTGGTCCGGAGGCCGTCGGCCGCCGTGCCCGGATTGTCGTAGGCGACGTTGGGTGCCAGGCGCACGCGGCGCTGGCCGGGGTTGTACGTCCAGGCGCTGCGCGGCTGCGCGGTCTGGTCCACCGTCTCGTGCACCAGCAGGATCTGCCCCGCGAGGCGCGCCGGGGCGGTGGTGTTCTGCACGTAGTTCAGGACCTTGTTCGGCTCGCGCTGGGCCGGGGTCTTCGACAGGTTGCCGTACGAGAAGTCGTACTCGTACTCGAACTTGACCAGCGCATAGTCGCCGCCGCGGGTGACCGCCGCCTGCGACCAGTGCATCGCAAAGGTATCGCCGCGGTAGCGCAGGAGCGCATTCCAGATCGCCTCGTTGCCGTCCTTCGGAATCGGGAACGGAATGCCGCCCATGCAGCCGACGACGCCATTGCCGCCGGGGGCTAGCTTCGCCTTGGCCGCGCACTCGCGCGTCTCCTTGTAGTGCCCGTCGGGGGCGGAGGCGCTGCGGCGGGTGGGGTACACCATCATCTTGTAGGTGGGGTACTTCTTGAGCATCGCCATCTGCCCTTCCGACAGCAACGCCTTGTACTGGTCCGCGTTCGCCCCGGTGATGGTGAGGGTCGAGCGGTCGGCGGCGTACGGGTCGGGATAGAACTGCCCCGGGACGTAGCCTGCGACGGAGCGCGTGATGCCGCCGTCCCACGCGGGAATCGTCCCCGCGGCGTTGGCCGCCTTCTCCCCGCCGAGCGGGGTCAACGCCGCGCCGAGCTTGGCGATGTCGGCGCCCGACAGCTCCGCCGCCGCCGGCACGGCAAACACGGTTGCGACCGCGAGCGCTGCCCACGATTTCCTGGTGTTGGCCAACATGTCTCTCTCCTCGATGTTTATATTTTATGAACGCCTAGAACGAATAGCTGACCGACACGGAATAGAAGTCTCTGTCCTTCAGCGGGTTGGCCCCGGAGCAAAAGCTTGCAGACTGGCCCGCCGGTATCGTCGTGCCCGGGTTGGGCACATCGGTGCCACAGAAGGTGCGCCCGCCCGAGTACATCGTGTACTGCAGATCGACCAGCCATTTGCGCTGGTAATCCCACGTGATGCCGCCGGATTGCGACTTGACGCCCTGGTTGAAGTTCGGTCCCACGCCCTTCACGTCGTGCGCGAACGCGTAACGCGGCGAAAGCGTGCCGCCGAAAAGCGCGTTGGCGTACTCGAGGCGCCCGACAAGCCGGTAGCCCCACGAGAACTCGGTGAGGAAACCCTCCGACTGCACCGAGTTGTTGCTGGAAAGCGCGGCGCCAAATGCGGTGGCCGGCAGGAACACCGCCGGACCATTGAACTTGAGGCCCGTCGGCAGGTTGTGGAACCAGTTGAACCCGGCCTCACCCACCAGCACCAGCTGCTCGGCGCCCATCAGGTTGGGCCACGATTTGGTGCCCGTCATCTGGAACTGGCTCGCCTTCACCCGCTGCCAGCCCTGCATGTAGGTGCCGTCGGGAATCAGCGCGGCCGAGGTGGCGCCGGTGGGCGCACCCGGGATCTGCGTGAACCCGGTGTTGAGGTTCGGCAGGCCCAGGGATGCGAGCAGCAGCTCCGGCGTGGCGAACTGCAGCGGCAGGTTCGGGCGGTAGGCGTATTCGCCCTGGAGTGCCACGCCGAGCGGGCCCTGGGTGCTGAAGCTCAAGCCGTAGAGGCGAATGTCCTCGGGATACTCGGCGAAGTAACTCGCCGTGCCGGTTGCGCAGAGCGCGCGCAGCGCGGGCGTGGCGCAGATCGGCGTGAGGAACGGCGTGCCCGTGAGCACCGACGAGGTCGTCCCCTTGATCCCGGAGAAAAGCGGGATGCGGCTGTGGTAATTCATGAAGTACACGCCGAACTCGGTGTTGTTCAGGTTGCTGGCGAGGTAACGCAGCGCGAGGCCGTACTGCCCATCGTCGCTCGGGCTGCGATCGGCAGAACGCGGCGCGAACACCGTGGCGGCCGGATTGAAGGGCCCCAGCGCTGCCGCCGCTGCCGCTCCCAGGCCCGGGATCGTCGGCGGCACCGGGTTGCCCGGCGGGAAGCGCTGGTCCTGGCGGCGGCCAAACGACAGGATCACCCGGTCAGCATCGTCGGAGGCAAAGTCGTTGTTCGAGAAATACGATCCCTTCGGATCGAGGCGGATCTTGTCGTGGTTGGTGAGGTAGAAGCCCTCAATCGTGGCACTCTTGGTGAGCTCCAGGCTCGACCAGATGCCCGTCGTCGGGATGAAAGCCTCCTTCAGCTCCGAGCCCGGGACGCGCAGCTTGGAGACGTCGACCGCGTTGATCACGTTGATGCCGTTGGGGATGAAGGTGCTCTCGCCCCAGCTGATCACCTGGCGGCCGACGCGCACGCGCAGGTTCTTGCCCATCGGCTCGAAGTTGGCGAACACGAATCCATCGAGGCCGACCACGTTCTTGCCGAGGCGGTCGCGGCCGGTGGGACCGAGCTTGTTGCTGTCGTGGAGGTCGATGTCGTAGAACGCGCTGCCGCGGCCGAAGAAGCCGAAATTGCGCCACTTGACCTCGGTATCCACCGTCGCCTTGAAGATGTTGGCGAAGGGCTTGCCCTTCTCGAAGTTCAAGTCGCCGTCGTCCTCGTTCACCGAGCGCGAGGTGCCGCCGTTGGCGATGCCGATGAGCGAGGGATCGCGTGCGGAGGCGCGCACCGACACCCCGTAGCTGAGCGTCGTATCCACTTGGGCGCGGATCCCGTAAGGCAGCTCGAACTGCAGGGCGTAGGCGGGGATGGCGCCCAGCATGGCGACTGCCGCGGCAATAGGTTTCAATTTCATCGGTACTCCTCCTGAGTTTTATGTGTTCTTTGACTGGCGGTATTGTGCCTCAAACCATCGATTCGAACAGCCCGGCCGCTCCCATCCCGGTGCCGATGCACATCGTCACCATCCCGTACTTGCCCCGGGTGCGCCGCAGGCCGTGAACCAGGGTTGCCGTACGCACCGCCCCGGTGGCGCCCAGGGGGTGGCCCAGGGCAATGGCGCCGCCCTGGGGATTGACCTTCGCGGGATCGAGGCCCAGCTCGCGGATCACGGCGAGCGCCTGGGCGGCGAACGCCTCGTTCAGCTCGATCCAGTCGAGGTCGGCGGCATTCACCCCGGAAGCCGCGAGGACCTTGGGAATCGCCTTGATGGGTCCGATGCCCATGATCTCGGGCGGCACGCCTGCGACGGCGAAATTGACGAAACGCGCGAGGGGCTTGATGCCGTACTTCTTCAGTGCGCGCTCGCTCATCAGAACCACGGCGGCCGCGCCATCGGACATCTGCGAACTATTGCCGGCGGTGACGCTGCCCCGGGCGGCGAAGACCGTCTTGAGCTTTGACAGGCTTTCCACGCTGGATTCCGGCCTTGGACCTTCATCGGTATCCGCCACCTTCTTGCGCTGGTTGATCTTCCCCGTCGCCAAATCCGGCGAGGAAGTCTCGATCTCATACGCGAGAATCTCTTCCTTGAACCCCCCGCCCGCAATCGCCTTCGCGGCCTTCTGGTGACTGGCCACGGCGAACGCATCCTGGTCTTCCCGGCTCACCTTCCACTGGTTCGCGACGTTTTCCGCCGTGATCCCCATGCCGTAGGCGATCGCCACGTTCTCGTCGTTCTGGAAGACGGCGTCATTGAGCGCCACCTTGTTGCCCATCATCGGCACCATCGACATCGATTCGGTGCCGGCCGCGATCACCACGTCGTCGTCGCCGGTGCGAATGCGGTCGGCGGCGAGCGCGACGGCTTGAACCCCGCTCGCGCAGAAGCGGTTGATGGTCATCGCTGGCACCGAGTCCGGCAACCCCGCGAGCAGCACGCCGATGCGCGCCACATTCATGCCCTGCTCGGCCTCGGGCATCGCGCAGCCCACGATCACGTCGCCGATGTCGTGGGGGTCGAGGCCGGGAACCTGCGCCAGCACGCCCTTCAGCACGTGGGCCAGCATGTCGTCGGGGCGGACGTTCCTGAACATGCCGCGCGGGGCCTTGCCGACGGGCGTGCGGACCGCGGCGACGATGTAGGCATCCTGTACTTGCTTGCTCATGGCGCTCTCCTAAAGTGTTACGTCCTTCATTTGGGTTTTTGCCTTCGGTGGCAGCACCGGAGCCTTCTTGCCGCGGACGGCCCTGATCGTCGCGGCGATCGCGGCATAGAGCATCACCACGCCGATCAACGGAAAGATTCCCACGAGGAGGCCCAGCCACTGGCCATCGGCGAGCATTTGCGGGATGGCGAGTAGCGCGATCGGAAAGGAGATCACGTTCCAGAAAAAGGCGAACACCCACAGAATTCCCAGACTCGAGTCCGGAGTGTTTCGCTTCCCCGCCTTCGACTTTGCCCGGGCGGGGGTCGCATCGGGAAGCAGCGTCCGATACATCATCCACAAAGCGCCCAGGCCCACGCCACCGAAGCCGAGCGCGAACGGCGAGAAGAACACCAGCAGCTTCCAGCGGATCTCGCGATCGACCATCGACTCCGACGGGTTGTCGGGATTCACGAAAACCGTGATCGGCTTGCCTGCCGTCTTCGCATCGCGAAGCCACGCCTCGATGTCGTCATGCCAACCGTCCACGTCGTCGGTGCCGCCCAGGATATTGGTGCCCAGGCGATCGCCGCTGTAACGTTTGCCGTCAACCATATAGCGGTAGATCACGCGCCCTTCGCCGAAGATCTCGACGTCGGCCTTCACGCGCACCCAGTCCCGGGCGGCGAGGCCATCGCGAATCGTGGCGCCGATCACGTACGACGCCCCCGCGCCGATGCCGCCGAAGGCGAGGACGAAGACCAGGCAGAAGAGCGCGGAGGTGAGCTTTTCTTTCATGGAGTGACCGTCCCGCGAAAAAACGAGATCAGGGCGTCGACGAGGAGGAAGAGCAGCGTCAGCACCCCGAGAAGCCCGCCGACAACCCCCAAAGCAATCTTCCATGGGAAGGGCCCCACGACCGCGGGCGGCATCGCGGCGCGCGCGGCGCGCACTTCTGCTACCGGCCCCGGTTCAACCTGCAAAGGAAACGTGGACCCGAACCAGGACCCCACCGGCATGAAGAGGAGTTCCCATTCATACACTACGCGCGCGCGAAAGGGTCCCCATTCCAGCAATGGCAGCGCCGTCAATGGAATGTCGAAGCGGAAAGGCAGGATCGCTCCGCCCGCGCCCGCGCCCGGCAAAGCCCGCACCTCGATCGAGTCCGAGTAGCTGGTGGATCCCTTGCCCTCCCGATCTCGGCACTGCAGCAAAAGTTTGTACCGGTCCCCCGCCGCCGCCTTCCCGTCGAGGACTACCACGCCCTCCAGGGAGCCACCGACGCGGGCAGGCGCGCCCTTGAGCTCGAGGCGCGCCTCGCCGTCGTTGCTTACGCCCTCGGGCCGCAGCCTGAGCCGCGCGCCCCACAAGTTAGTGAAGGCCGCCATCAACGCCATGACGCCAAAGGCTGCGATGAACCAGATCGATGGCGAGTTGATGACACGGTTGCCGAATTCGACAGGGTCGACCGGCAGCGGGATCGGCGAATGCTGCGCCGCCCACATCGCCACGTCGAAACCCTTCGCGGTCTCGACCTTCGTCAACACGACCCACCCCAGCAGGACGACTGCAACCGCCAGGAACGCGATCCTGAGCACGAAGCCGGCAAATGCGCCGAGCGGGTCGCGTGCGGATTTTTCCTTCATCGGAACGCATTCGAGAACACGTTGATCGTGACGATCACGCCGGCGACCAGGCAGAAAATCCCGACGACGCCGACGAGGAACAAGAGGACCTTCGGCGAGATCTGCGTTTCCTGCTCGATCTTCGCGAATAACACCTTCTCGCCGGGCGTGGGCTCCACGTGGGTCCAGTCGCGCTCGCCGTTCTCGATGGAATCCCGCATCGGGAGTTGGTCTCCTACCGCGACCGCCCGCACGTCAAGGGGAAATTTTGTCGGGAAAAACTGCTTCGGCGTGCCGACGGTGATCACCCAGTTGTACTGCAGGTCCGCGGCCAAGTCCGCGCGATGGACCGGCATGGTCACGGGAATCTCGAAGCGAAACGGCACCTGCAGGCTGCCCGAAGCGCTCGGAACCACCTTGGAATGCAGCCGCTGGTCGTACTTGTTGTCGTCGAAGTGACTGGCCTTGCCCAAGGCATCGCGCTGGATGACGCGACGGCCGCATGTCAGGCGAACGTCGTAGGCGTCGCCCACCTTCGCGCCTTTCAAGAGCACGAACGCGCCTTCCGCCACACGTCCCAGGCGCGGAGGCGATTTCAGCTCGAGCCGCGCCTTCCCGTTGTGGCTTTCGTTCGCTGGGCGCAGGCTGCGCCGCGCGCCCCAGATCTCCTCGAGCCCGCATCCGGCGAACAGCGCCCCCGTAATGCCCATCGCCCACAACACCGGGACCTGGATCGCGAGGGTCGCCGCCTGCTCGGGCGTGAGGAAGAGCGGGACAGGCGAGCGCTGGATCGCCCACATCGCCCATTCGGTTCCACGCGCCGGCTCGAGATTCATGATCAGCACCCAACCCAGCAGCGCGGCACCAATGGCCAGCAACGGCACGCCCAGGACGAAGCTCGCGAACGCCGTGCCCGGGGCGCGGGGAGCAAAGATCGGCTCGCTCACGATGGCCGGATCGCTCGGCATGTCAGTTCCTAAGCGGCTTCCCGGTCTTCAACATCGCCTCGATGCGCTCTTGCGTCTTCGGCATCTTCGCGAGCTCCACGAAATGCTTGCGCTCAAGGTCGAGCAGCCACTTCTCGTCGACCAGGCTGCCCGGCTCGACCGGCCCGCCGCAAATCACTTCGGCGATGCGGCTCGAGATCTCGTAGTCGTGCTCGGAGATGAAGCCGCCCTCCTTCATGTTGACGAGCATCATCTTCAAGGTAGCGATGCCGGTATCGCCCAGCACCGGGATCTGCGCCGGGGCGAGCGCCGGCCGCACGCCAGAGGCCGCCATCGCGCGCGCCTGCTCTTTCGCGACATACAACAATTCATTCGAGTTGAAGATCACCACGTCACTCGGCTTCAGGAAGCCCCGTTCACGCGCTTCCTCAGCACTCTTCGACGTCTCTCCCATGGCAATTTGCCGGAACGCCCGGGAAATTGCCGGGAAGGCATCGCCTCCACCGGCCCACGCCACGGACCGCCCCGCAAATTCCTTGAGGCCGCCGCCCGCGGGCAGCAGTCCCACGCCTACTTCGACGAGTCCGATGTAGCTCTCGAGTGCCGCGACGACACGCTGTGAATGCATCACGAACTCGCAACCGCCGCCGAGCGCCATGCCTTCTACAGCAGCAACGGTGGGCACGAGCGAGTACTTGAGTCGCTGCGAGGTCTGCTGGAAGAGCGCGACCATCTTCTCGAACTCGTCGTACTTGCCGGCCTTGAGCGATTCGAGCGCGGCCTTGAGATTGGCGCCGACTGCGAATGGCGCCTCGTGCCAGATCACCAGCGCGTCGAAGTTTTTTTCCGCCTCATCGATCGCACGGTTCAGACCCATCAGGACCTCGCTGCCGAGCGAGTGCATCTTGCTCTTGAAGGAGACGATGGCGATGCGGTCTCCCTGGTTCCACAGGCGAACGCCGTCGTCCTCGAACACGGTGGTGCCACGATCGATCGGCTTCTCCCCGATCAGCTGCTCCGGGAAGAGCTGGCGTTTGTACACAGGGAGTGACGAGCGCGGGACCATCTTCCCGGTCTCGGCCGAGAACGACGCGTCAGGCGAGTGCACGCCCTGGCGCCCGTCGGTCACCCACTTGGGCAGCGGCGCCTTCGCCATGGTCTTGCCGGCCTTGATGTCCTCGTCGATCCATTTGGCGACCTGCTGCCAGCCCGCGGCCTGCCACAGCTCGAACGGGCCGCGCGCCCAGCCGAAGCCCCAGCGGATGGCGAAGTCCACGTCGCGCGCGCTGTGGGCGATGTCGCCCAGGTGCACGGCCACGTAATGGAAGACGTCGCGGAAGATCGCCCAGAGGAATTGCGCCTGC
>JANNKG010000121.1:0-2228 GCA_031396185.1 Burkholderiales bacterium
CCTGCTGCTCGGCGCCTACCGCGAAACGCTCGCCCTGATGCGCAAGGTCGGCGTTCCGGAGCGCGCGCTGCATCGCTTTCCGCTCACGCTCATCGTCCCCGGGCTCCTCGAGTTGCGCGCGCCTCGCCTGCCGGCGCCGCTGAAGGTGGTTGCGGCGCTGCTGACGGCCAAAGGCTTGACCTGGAGCGATCGTTGGGCGGCGCTGAAATTGGGCCCCCGCCTTCGCGGGGGTGACAGGACAGGGAGCGGGGGCCCAATCTCCCTCACCGTCGACCAGTTCCTCGAACGCCACGGCCAGACCCCCGCGCTGAAGGCGCTCCTCTGGGGACCACTGTGCGTTTCGGCGTTGAATACGCCGACGTCGCAGGCCGACGCGCGGATTTTCGCGAACGTGTTGCACGACGCGCTCTTCCAACGGCGCGAGGATTCGGACCTGCTCGTCCCGGCGGTGGATTTGTCGGCGTTGCTGCCGGACGCCGCACTTGCGTGGCTGGGCGAGCGGGGCTGCGAGATCGCCCTCGGCGCGCGCGTCCTGGCGGCGGAGCCCGGAGACACCGGATGGCACCTCACGCTCGGCCACAACAAAACACGCCGCTTCGACGCCGTGGTCTGTGCCGCGGCGCCCTTCCAGGTGCCGGCACTGATCGAAAACTGCGCCGGGCTGGGCGCGCTTCGCACCGGCATCGAATCCCTCGACCACGAGCCGATCGTCACGGTGTACCTGCAATACGACGTGCCGGTGCGCCTGCCATTCCCGATGGTGGGACTCGCCCGCGGCCAGGTGCAGTGGCTCTTCGATCGGGAGGCGTTGTCGGGGGCGAGCGCGCGCGGGCTCATCGCGGCGGTCATCTCCGCGGGCGGCCCGCACCAGGAGCTCGACAACGACGTGCTCGGCACCCTCGCCCACCGCGAGTTGTCGGCGACCGTCGGCGAACTTCCCCTGCCACGGTGGACCAAGGCGATCACGGAGAAACGCGCCACGTTCGCGTGCAGGCCCGGTGCTTTCCGGCCGCCGAACGCGACCGCGCTCCGCGGATTCGTCCTCGCGGGCGATTACACCGACAGCCGATACCCCGCGACGCTGGAGAGCGCGGTGCAGAGTGGCAAGGCGGCCGCTCGGGTGTTGGTGGAACAATTGGGGATTGGATCCCCGTCTGCACGGGGATGGCGAGAAATTGGATCCCCGTCTGCACGGGGATGACAAATCCCATGATCCCGACCGACTACCAGCCCGACCCCGCACTCCTCGCCGGCCGCGTCATCCTCGTGACCGGCGCGGGCCAGGGCCTGGGGCGCGCGGTGGCCATTGCCTGCGCGCGCCATGGCGCCACCGTCGCCCTCCTCGGCCGCAAGCAGGAGAAGCTGGAAGCGACCTACGATGCCATCGTTGCGGCGAAGGGGGCGGAGCCGGCGATGATCCCGCTCGATCTCGCCGCCGCCGGAACGCCGGAGATGGAGGCGCTCGCGCAGCTCGTCCGCAAGGATCTGCAGCGCCTCGACGCCATCGCCCATTGCGCCGTCCACTTCGTCCCGCTCGGCCCGCTCGCCAACCAGACGCTCGAACAGTGGACGCTGCTCCTTCGAGTGAACCTTGCCGCCCCGTTCGCACTCACACGCGCGTGCCTGCCGCTCCTTACCGCCGCCCCGGACTCCTCGGTGGTTTTCACCGGGGAGACCCACGGCGTGCATCCGGCCGCTTATTGGGGAGGGTTCGCGGTGGCGAAGTCCGGGTTGTCCACGCTCGCCACGATCTGGGCGGACGAGCTGGAACATGCGGGCAAACCGCGCATGAATGTGTTGGTCCCGGGGCCCGTGGCCACTCCGCAGCGAAGCCGCAGCCACCCCGGCGAGAATCCGGCGCGGTTACGTAGCGCGGACGAGGCAGCGCGTGCATTTCTCTGGCTGCTGGGGCCCGACAGCGCCAGTTGTAACGGAAAGACGCTCTCGCTGTGACCCGCGTCACAGGCTTTTTCAGCGGCAATCGGTTAGACTAGGATTTGCCCGAAATGTGCTTTGTAAGTCACTGCATTACCACAACTAAATCGCGAGGCCGGCTCCCCGCCGACTAAACAGGCCGAAGATGCTCGACACCGCGAATCGAACGTTCATCTGCAGCGTCGTGTTTATCGACCTGGTGGGCTATTCGAAAAAGCCTGTTACCGAGCAGATTCGCCTCAAGACCAGCCTCACCAACAATCTCTCCGAGGCGATCAAGGACATCACGATCA
>JANNKG010000171.1:0-2466 GCA_031396185.1 Burkholderiales bacterium
AATCGCCCCCATCCTGCGGCGCGCCGTCTGCGGCGCGTCTCGACGTTTGGGTAACCCACCCCGCGTTGGTGGCCCACCCTTCGCCACGGCCCCAAGCGGGGCCTCCTCAGGATGAGGACGTTGTTGATCGTTCGCGGAATAAATTCACAAGCTCTCCCGCGCGCTCATGAGGGTGCGGTAGAGTCGAGGACGGGCGCGGTGGCGACGCTGGTCGCTCCGTTTCCCGTCCCCGCTCATCAAACCGGACGTGCGGATTTCCCGCATCCGGCTTTCCGACAGGCTTGATTGCCGGCTCACGGCGAGACACACGCCTGACGCGGTCGCAACACGCCCCACCGCCCGAAGATATCGGGGTCGGGACTACCACCGCGGTCGGCCTTGTGCCTGCGGCTCAGGAAGCGATACACGCGATGCCAGACGTGATGCTCGAGAGCGCGGTAGGCCAGTGCGCACGACCCGTAGGAGAAGTACGCCGTCCAGCCCCGCAGCAGGCGGTTCAGCCGGTCGCGTATCTCGTCCCACGGCGCCATGTTGCCGGGCCCCAGCACCTCACTCACCGCCGCCTTGCACCGCTGCACGCTCTTGCCCGAAGGACTGGCGCCCAGATACCGGCTGCCGTCTCGTCGCAGACAGTGCGGGCCGAACGCATAACCAAGGAAGGTGAAGCGCTCCCGCCGGGCGTCCTTCAACGAGGTCTTCTCCTCATTGAGCGTCAGACCCAGCTTCGTCAGCGTCGCCGCCGCCCATGCCTTCGCCTGGGCCGCATGGCCACGGCTCAGTATCACGAAGTCGTCGGCATACGACACGACGTGCGCCTGGAACGTCCGGCTGCAGTCCCGCTGACGCCAGTACTTCAGGAAGCGGTTCATGTAGAGATTGGCAAGCAACGGGCTGATCACCCCACCCTGCGGCGTGCCGCGGGTCTGCTTGCTGCCTCCCTCCATGCGCCGGCCTCCGTCGCCATCCCGCACCTCGACCGGTGCCCGCAGCCACTGCTTGAGCAGCCGCAGAACATGCCGGTCGACGACGCGTCGGGCCACCGAACGCATCAGTTCCCGGTGCGGAATGGTGTCGAAGTACTTCGACAGATCGGCATCCACCACATCGGTGTAGCCTTGCAGCACGCGACGGTGCACCTCCTTGATCGCATCGATCCCGCCCCGCCGGGGCCGGTACCCATACGCGCTGTCCTCGAAGTCCGCCTCGAAGATCGGTTCCAGCACCAGCTTGGCCGCGCTCTGCGCCACCCGGTCCCGGATCGTCGGAATCCCCAGGGGACGCTCGCCGCCGCCGGGCTTCGGGATCAGCACCCGCCGCACCGGTGCAGGACGGTACGTCTTCTCGACGAACTCCGTCCGCAGTTCCCTCAGCCACTCCTCCAGCCCGCCCGCCTCGATCGCCTCGAAGCTCACCCCGTCCACACCCGGCGCTCCCCCGTTGGCACGGGCAAGCTTCCAAGCCTGAAGCAGCATGTCCTCGCGGCAGATCTTGTCGTAGAGCAGATAGAAGCGGTAATCGGGTTCCGCCTTCGCCTTGCAATAAAGCTTCCTCTGAAGTCTCCGGATGCTTTCTGGTGTTGTCAGGCTCATCGCCAATCACCTCTCCTCGACCCTGTCAAAAGCACGCCTGAAGCAAGGGCCCTTCCCTCAACCGGCATTACCCGGCTTCAACGGTACTATGGCCCTCTCCGACTCCCACTCCGGCAATACTCCGCCGACGGTGGGTCTCCCACGTTGCCCGCATCACTTTTCCGACGTGCCGTGCCCACTACCCCGGCGGATCGGATGGCTGCTCAGGTCGATATCCTTCACCATCCGTACTGCCTTCCCCGGTCTCGGCGGGTCGGCATCCACGACTGCACTTTCGAGGCCTGCTCAGGCTTCACGCGTGTTCGGCCCATCGGATCGCTCGACTGCCGTACGCGGCCTTTGTCACGAGGCTTCAGCGCCAACAGTTACCCATCAACGCCGCTCGTCAGCTTCCGGCCCTATCGACTATTCGCCGGGTGGAACCCTCCTCCACAAGTGATGCGCGCCTTCGTGGCGCACCGGGACGCCCGCGGTCCGCAGAGCATGACGTTCAACACGAGACCCGACGCCTCATGACCACAGGACTCGCTGGCCACATCGTCGCCATGGCGCGCAACAACGCCTGGGCCAACCACCGGCTGCTGACCGCCTGCGAAGCGCTGACGCCGGAGGAATTCGCCGCTCCGCGAACGAGCTTCTTTCCCTCGCTGCGCGCCACCTTCAATCACATCCTGCTGGTCGACCTCTATTACATCGACGCGCTCGAGGGCCGCGATGCCCTGCGCCACTACAGCCAGCCCGAACCGGACTTTGCCGATGCGCGTTCGATGCGCGAGGCCCAGGCCGCGAGCGACAAATGCCTGATCGCGTTCTGCGAACGCCAGACCGGCGAGACGCTCGAGCGCGGCTGGGTGCTGCCGCGCCCCAACCGCACGCC
>JANNKG010000190.1:0-5051 GCA_031396185.1 Burkholderiales bacterium
GGCGCAGGTCCCGCCGGTAGCTTTCGGTGCGCTCGAGGAACGTCACGAAGTTGGAGATGCCCACGACGCTCATGGCGCCGGCGATGCGATCGTCGAACCGCACGGCGGAGGCGAGTGCCATGTAGCCGCCGTAGCTGCCCCCGGTGATCGCGACCTTCGTTGCGTCGAGGTCGGGCTGCTCACGGATCCAGTCGAGGAGCGCGCCGATGTCCTTCAGCGAGTCCTCGCGCTTCATGCCGTTGTCGAGCTTGAGGAACGTCTTGCCGAATCCGGTTGAACCGCGCACGTTCGGGTAGATCGTCGCGATGCCGAGCTCGCTCACGAAAAAGTTCTGGCGGCCGATGAAGTTGGGGCGCGCCTGGGCCTCGGGCCCGCCATGGATGTTGATGATCACCGGGCGCTTGCCGGTGAACCGTGCGGGCGGGTGGTAATGGAAGCCCGAGATTTCGCGCCCGTCGAAGCTCTTCCACTTCACCAGCCGCGGCTCGGAGAACTCGCTGGTGTTCAACTCCGGGTTGTTGCCGTTGGTCCATCGCGTGAGCTTGTGGGTCGCGACGTTGTAGGAAAACACGTCGCCGGACGAGCGCGCCGAGGTGATGTGGAAGCCGACCTCGCTCGATTTCCTGCGCCACTCGAGGCCGCCGAGTACGCCGTGGAAAAGCGGCGGGCGCGGCAGCTCCGTGAGGGTCTTCAGGTCGATGAAGCGCAGCACGCTCGAGCCATTTTCGTTCGTCGTGAAGGCGATCAGGTTTGCATCGAACGACACCTCGAAATCGTCCACGTCGTACGGGTGCCGCCCGGTCAGGACGCGCTCCTTGCCGCCGGCGAGCGGGAGGTACACCAACCGCTTGAACTCGCTTTCGCGGTCGGAGGTGGCAAAGAGTCCCTGGCCGTCGCGCGAAAAGTGCGCGGCGCCGTAGGACACCGGCTCCTCCCGGGACGGGGCGGTGACACGGCGCTTCCTGCCGCTGGCGATGTCCAGCACCCACAGCGAGCTTTCGTTGACCGAGATGAACTCGGTGAACACGATGCGCCTCCCGTCCTCCGAGAAGCGGAACCCCGTCCACGTCCCGGACTCCCACTTGGCCAGCACCTTGTCCGATGCAGGCTTCAGCGGATCGACGAGGTGCAGGGTCGTGCGCGAATTCCGGTCGGGGTTGTTCTTGTCGATCATCACGGTCGCGTACACGAAGCGATCGCCCTTGCGGTTGAATGCGCCGCCGCTCGCGCGCTCGCCCTCGGGCGACAGCGGCGTGACTGCCTTGGTGGCGAGGTCGTAGCGGTAGATCCGGAAGACCTCGTTGCCGCCTTCGCCCATCGGGAAGACGAAGTACTCGCCGTGGGTAGGCTGGTAGGCGGCGCTGGCGATGGTGTTCGGAAGGTCGGTGAGCGGCTGCGGTGTGGTGAGCGGCACCGAAACGTGGTGCACCTGGTTGGTGGCGTCGAGGCGCCGGCGCACGAGCATCTCGCGCTTCGTCGGGTGCCAAGACATGAGGCCGTGGGGGCGGAATTCCCCGTAGGGCCGCAGCTTCTGCGCGATCTCCGCGGAGATCGCGGGCACGCCTTCGAGTACGAGGGCCGCGGGAGGATTCACGACCTCTTGCGCGCGCAGCGAAAGGGCTACCAGGCATGCGGCGGCGAGAAGTGCGGTGCGGTTCATCGAGGTCATTTCTTGTCGCTGGCGACGGCGCGCGCGGGATCGGCACACCACTCGCTCCAGGAGCCGGGATAGAGCCGCCCCGAGGCAAGCCCCGCCAGCTCCATGGCGAATAGATTGTGGCATGCGGTTACGCCCGAGCCGCACATGTGGACGGTCTGCGAGGGATCCTGCGATCCCAGCAACTCGGCGAACTCCGCGCGCAGCTGCGTGGCCGCCTTGAAGGTGCCATCGGGGTTCAGGTTCTTCTGCCAGAAGCGGTTGACGGCGCCCGGCACGTGGCCCGCCACCGAGTCGATCGGCTCCTGCAGGCCCGCATAGCGGTCGGGCGCGCGCGCGTCGATGAGCTTGATCGACGGCGACTCGCGGAATCGGTCGACAAAATGCACGTCCACGGTTGCACCCAGCCCGGGACGCGGCACGAACGTGCCCTTCCGCACCGGGGGGACGTCCTTCGTAACCGGCCGCAACTCCTTGGTCCAGAGCGGCAGCCCGCCGTCGAGCAGCGCCACCTTGTCGTGCCCCAGCCAGCGCAGCATCCACCAGAGGCGCACGGCGAAATTGCCGGAGAGGTCGTCATAGGCCACGACCTGCGTTTGCGGCGTGACACCGCGCTCGTTCAGCCTCGCGGCAAACTCCTCGAGTGCGGGCAACGGATGGCGGCCGGTCTTGCCGGTTTTCTTGCCGGAAAGGTCGTCGTCGATGCTCAGGAAATAGGCGCCGGGGATGTGGCCGGCCTCGTAGGCGCGGCGGCCTTTGGACGGGTCCATCAGGTCGTGGCGCGTGTCGAAGACGACCCATGCGGGGTCGTCCAGGTGCTTGGCCAGCTCATCGGTCTTGATGAGGATCTTTTCCATCAGCTTTCGAACCCCGCTTCCTCCACTTGTTCCTTCTTTTCCACCCGCATCGCAAGGATGCCGCTGGCGATGATAACCGCCATTCCGGCCCATTCGAGCGGGGAGAGGCGCTCGTCCCAGAGGAGCAACGCAAAAACGGCTGCAAATACGATGGTGAGGTAGGAGAGCGACCCCACCACCAGGGTATTGCCGGTGCGATAGGCGCGCGTCATGGCGAGCTGGGCGGCGGTGCCGCAGATGCCGATGCCGAGCAGCATCCACCAGTTGGCGGCGGTGACCGCATGGAAGGTCGAGGTGGCGAGCTGCCACGCCGCACACACGGCGGTGGCGACCACGCCGAACCAGAACACCACGCGCCAGTCGGGCTCGCCGAGGCGCCCGAGGGTGCGCACACTCAGGTACGCCCAAGCGGCCAGCACGCCCGAGAAAAGGCCCACCATCGCGGCACCCTCCTTGCCCTCGCCGAAGCTGGGCTGTAGCAGCATCGCCACGCCCGCGAAGCCGGTCACGATCGCGACGATCAGCCACATCGAGAAGCGCTCGCGCAACACCACCGTGGTGGCGATGGCAAGGAAGAGGGGTGAGGTGTAGTTGAGCGTCTGCGCGGTGGCGAGCGGCAGGAGCGTGATCGCATAGAAATAGCCCACCAGCGAGATCGCCCCCACGATGCCGCGAATCAGGTGCGTGCCCATGTAGGCACTCTTGACCGTCCCGCGGGTGGCGGAGATGAAGGCAAAAGCGGCGAGGAGTGTCACCAGAGAGCGGTAGAACGCGAGCTCGGCCGCGCCGAAGAATTCCGCACCCAGCTTCACGAAGACGCCCATCGCGGCGAAGAGGAAGCCGGCGACGAGCATCCAGGAGGAGGTCATGGGGATCCGCGGGAAACGCGGATTATCTCATCCTGCCTTCTCGCCCACGCCCGGCACGCGTCGGAGGTCCTGCGCCACCTTGCCGCCCTGCAGGACGATGACGCGCTCGGCCGAGGCGATCGTTTCCGGGCGGTGCGCGATCAGTATGCGGGTGAGATTGAGGGCGCGAATCGCTTCGTTCACCGCGCGCTCCTTCTGGACGTCGAGGGCGCTGGTTGCCTCATCCAGAAATAGGATGCGCGGGCGCTTGTAGAGGGCGCGTGCGAGCAGGATTCTCTGCCGCTGCCCGCCCGAGAGCGCCGCGCCCATGTCGCCGATGAGAGTGTTGTAGCCCATCGGCATGGCGGAAATGTCGTCGTGCACTGAGGCGAGCCTCGCGAAATTCTCTATCGCGCTGTGGTCCGGGGAAGCATCGAAGAAGCTGATGTTGTCGGCGATCGACCCCGCGAACAGCTGGTCGTCCTGCATCACCGTCCCCACCAGCTTGCGATAGCGCTCGATGCCGAGTTTCTGGATGTCGATGCCGCCCGCCAGGATTTTGCCGTCGGTGGGCGAAAGCAGCCCCAGCATGGTCTTCAGCAAAGTGGTCTTGCCTCCGCCGGAAGGCCCGACGATCGCGAGCGACTCGCCCGGCGTCACCGTGAATGAGCAGTTGAGCAGCACGAACGGCTCGGTGTCGGAGTACCGAAACGAGAGTGTCCGCACTTCGAGGGACGCGTCGATTGCATCCACGGGGGCCGATTGCGTTTCCTCCTCTGGCGCGGTGAGAACGATGTCGGCAAGCCGCTCGCCCTGCAGGTTCAGCATGCGAAGCTCGATCATCTTGTCGATGAGGCCGGCGACGCGCGCCGAAAACTGTTCCTTGTAGGCGAGAAAGGCGAATAGCATCCCCACGGAAAACGCGCTGTCGAGCACCAGGAGCGCGCCCAGCCAGATGATCACCACGCGCTCCACGCCGAACACCAGCCCGTTGGCGGAGCGGAATACGAGGCCCAGCCTCTGCGTGACCAGGTCCTGGTTCATCGCGTCGACCACCAGGTTGAGCCACCGCGAGCGACGCTCCTCCTGCCGCCCGAAGAGCTTGATCGACTGCACGCCGCGCACCGTCTCGAGGAAATGGCTCTGCTGCTTTGCCGTGTGGACGATGTGCTCCTCCGTCGCGCGGCGAAGCGGATCGTAGAATCCCCAGCGCAGGATGGCGTAGAAAGCCACGGCGGCTATGGCGACGGAGGTTAGCGCGACGCTATAGACGATCATCATGACCAGCGTCACGAGCGCCATGACGCCATCGATCAGGGCTTCGACGAAGCTCGAGGTGAGGGTGCGCTGGATGGTGTTGACCGACCCGAATCGCGAGACCACGTCGCCCAGGTGCCGCTTTTCGAAGAAGCTCACGGGCAGCTTCTGCAGGTGCGAGAAGACGTTGGCGAGCCTTTGGAGGTTGAGGGTGGTGCCGAGGTAGACCACGACCCACGATCGCAGGACCGAGACCGATACCTGGATCACGGCGAGCAGCAGGAAGCCCAGCCCCAGGACTGTCAGCAAGTCCCGATCGGCCGACGCGACGGCGCCATCGACCGCCCATTGCATGTAGAACGGGGTCACGACCGCGATCGCCTGAAGCGCGAGCGCGAGGAGGAATATCTGCGCAAGCGCCCGTTTGAGGCC
>JANNKG010000197.1:0-10991 GCA_031396185.1 Burkholderiales bacterium
TGCGCAGGTAGGGCGCGAGGAAGAGCGCCACCAGCACGTAACCACCGGTCCATCCCATCACCCACGCCAGGCCGTCGAAGCCGGCAAGGTAGAGCGTTCCGGCCATGCCGATGAAGGACGCGGCGCTCATCCAGTCCGCGCCGGTGGCCATGCCGTTGAAGAACGCCGGAACCCGCCTGCCCGCCACGTAGTACTCGGCGGCGTCGACGGTGCGGGCCATGATGCCGATGGCCGCGTACAGCCCGATGGTCGCGAACAGGAACCAGTAGCCGATCCACTTCCGCGACATGCCCATCTGCTCGGCAATGGCGAGGGCGAACAGGAACGAGAGGAAGCCGATGGTGTAGAAGCTGTAGTACTTCTTCAGCTGCTGGAAGAAGGCTTTCTGGGTGGACTGGTTCGCCTGGATATATTGGTTCATGTCAGTCGTCTCCTTCGTCAACACCGTACTGGATGTCGAGCCGGTTCATGTACCAGGCATAGATCCCGATCAGGAGCACGTAGATCGCGAGCGAGCCTTGGGCGGACATGTAGAAACCGAGGGGAAAACCGAGGAAGCTGTACTGGTTCAGTTCGCGCGCATACCAGGCTTCCACGAACGTGACGATGAACCAGACGAACAGCAGGATTGCAGTAATGACGAGGTTCTTGCGCCAATACTCGTGATGCTTTTCGGTGAGTTGCATTTTCCTCCTCCTCCGTTTTTATAGTGAACCGCCAATTCAAGGTCGGACGGACCGCGAGGCCATCATATCCCGCCCCCTGCCGGGTTGGCTATAAGGGTTAACCCCACCCCCTGGCGCCCCGGCCTCTAGACCTGGTAATCGAGGGCGAGGCGGCTTTGCAATCTGCGTGCCTGGAGGAAAGCCTCCTTGAGGATCCGGCGCTCGAAGGGGTTGAGCTTGTCGGGGTCGACCAGGTTGGCGGCCTCGTCGCCCGGTTCGAGCGCGGACTGGTTGGCAAGCCGCAGCCGTTGCACCACGAAAAAGGCGTCCACCATCCCCTCGGCCTCGGCGGCGCCCATGCCGTTGCCCGCCCGGGCCGCCCGCAGCCGATCGGCCGTATTGGTTTGGGGCAGGCCGTGGGCGAGCGCGAAAATGCGCGCTGCGTCGATGAACGGCCGCGCGCCGTTCAGCTTGAGATTGACGGTGTGCCGCAGGGCGGGGGAATCGCTCGTGTGGAAGTCGCGCAACACGCCCAGGGGAGGGCGCGATTCGAGCGCGATCTCGGCCATGAGTCGCAGGAAGGAGGGGTTGGCGCGAGTCAATGGGTGGATCCACTCGCGCAGGCCCGCCGCGAGGGTGACATCGCCGTGCAGCGCGCGGAAGTCGAAGCAGATGGCTGCGTCGAGCAGCGCATTGGGTTGGGGCGCCTCGATCCAGCCGCGGATCTTCTCCTTCCACTCTTCCACCGAGAGACAAAGGCGCGGATTGGAGGCCATCACCTGGCCCTTGCACAGGGGGAAGCCACAGGCGTCGAGGGCGTCATTGACGCGCTTCGCGAACGGCAGCAGGTGCCGGCGGGTCGTGTCGGGCGGCGCGTTGTCGTGCGCGACGAACACGATTCCGTTGTCCTGGTCGGTGCTGAAGGTCTGCTCGAAGCGCCCCTCGCTGCCGAAGGCGAGCCAGCACCAGCTGATCTGTTCCCAGCGATGGTTCTTGCGCTCGATCTCGAGGATGCGCTGGCAGAGGCGATCGTTCAGCACGGAGACGAACATCGTCAGCTGTTCCGCGGCCACGCCTTCCTCCACCAGCAGCCGCGCGAGCTTGCGGATCTCGCCGGCAAGGTCCACCAGCACCTCCACGCTGGCGGCAAGGCGGATCTCGGTGGTGATCTCGCCCAGTCCGAGGCGTTGCAGCGAGAACAGGTCGCGCTCCGAGACCACGCCCACGAGCTCGGCGCCCTCCATCACCAGAACGTGTCGGATGCGCATGCCGATCATCGCCAGGGCGGCCTCGTAGGCCATTGCGTGGCCCGGGAGCGTGAAGGGGGATGCCGACATGAGCTCCGACACCGGGCTCTCTTCCAGCCCCCGAGCGGCGCTGGACACCAGGTCCCTGGTGGTGAACACGCCGACCGGCTTGCCTTCGGGGTCCACCACGACGATGGAGCCGACCTCGTGGGCGTGCATCAGCGCCACCGCCTCGCGCACGCTCTGCTTCTCGCCGCACACCACGGGGGGCTTGGTGACCAGCCCACGCAGCGGCCGCGCGAGGACCTGCTGCTCGCCTGCCAGGCGGCGCTCGAGAAATCCGCCCTTAGTACTGGAGGCGGACATAGTAGGTTTCCTTCGACGCCTCGAGCGCCTGGCCCAGCGTCACGATGCCGTGCTCCAGCAGCAGCGCCGCCAGCTTGAGGAAGATCTCGCTCGTGACCAGCGCGTCGCCAAGGGCGGTATGGCGGCCGATCACCGGCACGCCCAGCCTCTCCGCGATCGCCTCGAGGCTATGGTCCGGGAAGTTGCGGTGCACCACCGCCGAGAGCAGCAATGTGTCCAGCACCGGCTGCGTGAAGCGCACCCCGGTTTCGGCCTCACCCAGTTCGAGAAAGCGCATGTCGAAGGCCGCGTTGTGCGCCACCAGCACCGTGTCCTCGCAGAAGCGATGGAATCCCGGAAGCGCCTGGCTCAGCGTCGGCTGGCCCGCGAGGTCGGCCGCCTGGATGCCGTGGATGCGAATCGAGTCGCGCGGCACTGACCGTTGCGGATCCACGAGCTGCTCGTAGACCTCCTGCTTGAGGAGGCGCCCATTCACGATCCGGACCGCGCCGATGCTGATGATCCGGTCGCCGGCGGAGGGCTCCACGCCGGTGGTCTCGGTGTCGAATACCGTGAAGTTCAGTTCGAGGAGCCGCTGGCCGAGAAGGCCCTTGGCGGAGTCGGCCACGCGGAAGAGGTCGAAGTCGTAGTACTCCGGGCGGTTGTCGGCAGCCGGACGGCTGCGCAGCTTTGCCACCGCGGGCTGCGCCAGCGGCAGGAGAAAGCGGAACCAGGAAGGCTGTGACCGATCGTTGGACTGGTGCCAGACCTCTCCACCGTGGCGCTCGATCACGTCACGGAGGGTGAGCGGCGTCTGCTCGCTGCCCACCTGAATGGGCTGCGTGTCCCAGCCTTCGAGCGCATCGATGGCGATCGGCACGCCACTCCATGCGAGGTCGAGCTCGACGAAGCCGCCATGGGCCGCCGCGCGCAATGCGATTTCGCACACGCCGTGCTGATCGCGCAGGCGCTGCGCCAGCGCCGCGAGCGCCTGCGCGAGGGCGTAACTGTCGACCTTCACCCAGAGCGATTCGTCGATCTCCTCCAACCGCGCCGCGAGACCCGGTAGCGCACCGATGCGGCGGCCCGCCACGCTCAGCAGATCGGCAAGGCGCATGTCCTCGAGCGACACCCCCGCCTTCAGCGCGTCGGCATACTCGCGCAGCGCCTCGTCGATGGTCTCGCTCAGCCCGCGTGACTCGATGGCAATGATCTCGGTGAAGCGACCGCGCTCGGCGGCGCTCATTTCCGGAAACGTCATCAGGTTCTCGGCGGCCGAGCGCACATTCGCCGCGGGCTGGCGCACGCGGGTGGCCAGCGCCTGCAGCAGCGAGCGGCGTTGCGCTTCCTGCCCAAACGCCTTGGTGACGTCCTCGCAGGTGAGCACCAGGCCCGCGATACGCGCGTCGGCCGTCAGGAAGGGCGCGAATCGAACCCGGATCAGGTCGCCCGCGGCGCTGCTGGTGAAGAACATCGTCACCGGCGACGAATGATGGCGATCGAGGCCGTACTGGATCTTGTCCAGGGCGTGGGTCACCTGGTCACGGTCGAGGAAGGCGAAGATCGAGCGCCCCAGGCCCACGGGGTTGTGTGCCGCGACCGGTCCGGCGGCGGCGGTTGCGAACAGCGCCCGTGCCTGCTCGTTGTAAAGCAGGATGCGGCCCTCGTCGTTGCACAGGAGCACCCCCTCGGAGAGTTCCGACATGAGCGCGGCGAGGCGGTTACGCTCCTCCTCGAGGCGCGAGTTCGACTCCGCCATCCGCACTTCCATGTCGCCGTGCTGGCCGCGATAGGCATCGCCCAGCCGGTTGATGGCGGCGGCGAGCTCAAGCGTCTCAGGCCCGCCTTCGACCGAGACGCGGTGCTCGAGGTTGGCGGATGCGACGATGCGGGCCTGGTCCGCGAGCGCACGCAGCGGCGTCACGAAGCGCCCGAACAGCCAACGCAGGAGGCCCGCGCACGCGAGGAACACGATCAAGGCGAGGAAGCCCAGCAGGGGCGCGCGGTGATCGAGGATGCGGCGCAGCACGCGCTCGTCCTCGTCTCCCAGCCCAGCGGCAACCAGCGCCGCCACCGTGGCGACGAGCGCAACGAGCGCCGCGAACAATGCGCCGAGCCAGAGCGCGAACTTGACGCGGCCCTTCACGCCGCACCCGGCGGCGCGTTCTCCCCGAGCAGCCCCGCCACCTTCGCGATCAGCTCCCGGTTGGAAAACGGCTTCGTCACGTAGGCGTCGGCGCCCACCGAGAGCCCCTTGCTCACCTCGGCCTCGCGCCCCTTCGCCGACAGCATCACGATCCTGATATGGCGCCAGTCCGCGCGGCTGCGCATTTTCTGGCAGACCTCGTAGCCGCTGCGCTGCGGCATCATCACGTCGAGGAGCACCAGGTCTGGCATGAAGGTTTCGACAAGTGCGAGCGCCTCTTCACCGTTGCGCGCGACCTTGACCTCGTAGCCGCTGCGGGTCATCAGGAATTCGAGCGAGGTGACGATGTTGGGCTCGTCGTCAACGATCAGGACCTTCTTGGCCATCGATGGGCTCCTCGGCGCCGCTGTCACCGCCTTTGGCTGCGGGCGCAACAGGTAGACTACCGCATGGCCACGCGCATGCTCACGGCCGGGCACAGGCAGGGCGGTCCCGCTCGCTTCGGATTCGTCCGGCGCCCTGCAGGACGCGGGGGCGGCACGGCACCCGAATGAGCGAGGCCACCGTGTTCGTCGTCGATGACGACAGCTCCACGCGCGAACTGCTCGCTTGGCTGATGAAGCGCCACGGACGTCGCTGTGCGGTTTTTCCCGACGCGCGCAGCTTCCTGAAGGGTTACCAGGCCGACATGCCAGGGTGCCTCGTGGTCGACCTCAACATGCCTGGAATGAGCGGCCTGGACCTGCAGCGATACCTCAACCAGAACGGCGTGCTCCTGCCGGTGGTGTTCCTGTCGGGGATGGCGGACGTGCCGAAGGCGGTACGCGCGGTGAAGGAGGGCGCCATCGATTTCATCGAGAAGCCGTTCGACTATCGTCGCGTGGTGGCGGTGGTCGAAGATTGCCTCAAGCGCGATGCCGAGGCCCGCGCGCGCCGCAGCCTCAAGCGCCTCCACGAGGGGCGCCTTGCGCAGCTCACGCAGCGCGAGCGCGAGGTGCTCGAGCTGGTGGTCGCCGGGGGCATGAACCGCGGGATCGCCGAAAAGCTCGACATCAGCGTGAAGACGGTTGAAGCCCACCGGGCGAAGATCATGGAAAAGCTCGAGGTCGGGTCGGTCGCCGAGCTCGTCCAGGCGACCCTCGCGGCGGGCCAGGGCCCGTGAGCTAACATCCAGAGATGCTGTTGCGTTATTTCACTCGCGAGATCCTGGCCACCAGCCTGCTCGTGCTGCTCGCGCTCCTCGCGCTCTTCGGCTTCTTCGACCTGATCCGGGAGCTCGACGACCTGGGGCGCGGCAACTACCGCCTCTCGTCGATGCTGGGCTACGTGGGCCTCATGCTGCCCTCGCACACCTACGTGCTGATGCCGGCCGCGGCGCTGATGGGCACGCTCTTCGCTCTCGCGCGCATGTCGGAGCATTCCGAGCTCACGGTGATGCGCTCGTCGGGGCTGTCGCTGGTACAACTTGCGCTTTATGTGGGAGCGGCGGGAATCGTAGTGGGCCTCGCGACGGTGGTGGTCGGCGAGCTGGTGACGCCTTTCACGGAGGAGGCCGCGAAGGGCCTGCGGCTGAAGGCGACGCGCTCGATCGTCGCGCGCGAGTTCCGCTCGGGCTTCTGGGTGAAGGACGACAAGAGCTTCGTGAACATCCAGGACGTGACCCCGGAGACGGAGCTCCTCAACCTGCGGATCTACGAGTTCGACCGGGACTACCGGCTGACCTCGATCAGCCGCGCGGAGAAGGGCACTTATGCGGGCCCCAACACCTGGAACCTCACCAACGTGGAGCTCACCCGATTCAAGGGCGATTCGGCGCTGCTGGAAAGGCTCCCGCGCATGACCTGGAGCTCGGTGCTCACCCCCGACATCCTCTCGGTGCTCAAGGTCGTGCCCGAGCGCATGTCCGCGCTCAATCTGCGCTCCTACATCGAGCATTTGCGCGACAACCGGCAGAAGGCGACGCGCTACGAGATCGCGTTCTGGGGAAAGCTCCTCTACCCGCTCGCGGCGATCGCGATGATGATCATGGCGATTCCGTTCGCGCTCGGCAGCGCGCGCGCGGGCGGCGTTGGCACGAGGATCGTGCTCGGCATCCTGCTCGGATTGGCGTTCCACTTCGCCGGCCGCCTCTTCTCCCACATGGGCCTTCTGAACGACTGGCCGGCGCTGCTTTCCGCGGGGCTGCCGGTGGTGATCGTGGCCCTGGTCGCAACGTTCGGGCTGAGGCGCGCGGAGGTTCGCTAGGGGGCCCTGGGAACATCGACCAGGGCGGTGCCGGCGAGGCGGTCGTGGAGGAACTGGCGGTCGCGGTCGATGAGCGCCCATGCGTAGCCGAGCCCCAGGGCAAGAAACCCGAGCAGCGCGAGCAGGTAGCGATGCAGCGCACGTCCGGTTTCAAGCCGGGCCCCGTCGAAGCGCACCACGCGGATCCGCCAGGTCTTCATCGGCAGGGTCTGCCCTCCCCGCGTCCAGAACCAGACAAAATACGCGCCGCAAACCACGACCACCCAAAGCTGCAGCACGTGCCGTCGCCAGCCGTGGATCGAATCCCCGAACACGGCGAGGAAGGGGAAGGTGGCGACCAGGACCAGCGCCGCGAGCATGAGGAGGTCGTAGAGCGCGCTCGCCATCCGCCGGCCCAGGCGGGGAGCGCGAAGCGCGGTGGGCGGCGTCACCGTCCCTGGGGAGGGGCTTCGACGGGCGGGCGCGACGGACGTTGCTGGCGCTGGTATCCGCGCGGATCGCGATCGAACCGCGGCTCGGAGGACTCCTCGCCGCCCTGGCGCTGCAGCCAGCGCTCGCGCAGCTCGTGCTGGCGCGCGGGCGGAAGCTTGCGCAGGCCTTGGTAGGTCTCGCGCGCCGCGCGGCGCTGCTCGGGCGCCATCGTCGCCCAATCCCGGATGCGCGTGTCGAAGCGCTCCTTCTGGATCGGTTGCAGCGACGGATAGCGGCGCGCCGAGGAGATCAGGCGCTGCTGCTGGGACCCTGGCATGCCCTCCCAGCTGTCGGCGACCGGGCCCAGGATGCGGCGCTCTTCGGGCCCGAGGGCGCTCCACGGCGTCTGCGCCGTCTGCGCCTGCCTCGGGCGCTCGCGAGTCGCTTGCGCGCCCGCCGCCCATGCGAGGGCGGTGAGCAGCACGCAGGCGATCAGCCTTGCGGCTTGCCGAGCCATGAGCGGAAATCCTGGTCGAGGAAGGCGTCCGGCGGAAGTTCCTGGGTCAGCAGCTGCGCGTCGAGCTCGCCCAGGTCCATCTCGTCGGCCGACTTGATGGCAAGCACCGCGATCAGCGCGACGATGGGCAGGAACAGCAACACACGCTGCACCACCGAATACTGCAGGGTCTGCGCGGTGCCGGCGTTCAACGTGACCAGTCCGAGCCAGCGAACCGGCTCCCGATAGGCGTCCATGGCCCGCAGCCGTGCCGACCTGAGGCGGGTGGCCTGCAGTTCCCCGACGGCCGCCGCGCTGCGGTCCAGCCACGGTTTCATTTTCTTGGCAAAGTCGTTTTCATTCATAGCGTTATCCCTTTTGCTCTCAGGGCTTTGGCCAATGCGTGGGTTGCCCGGGAGCAGTGTGTTTTCACGCTGCCTTCCGAACATCCCATGACCTTGGCGGTTTCGCTCACGTCGAGTTCCTCCCAGTAACGCAGCATGAAAGCCTCGCGTTGACGCCCGGGCAAGCCCTTGACGGCCTCCTCGATGCTGGCCATCACCTGGGACTGCTCGAGCTGGTCCGCGGGCGAAGTCGGTATGTTGGACGATTCCTCGACCTCGAGGGTCTCCAGCGGGTCGGAATCGTCGTCGCCTACGATCCCGAGGTTGGCGAGCGCCGTGGTCCAGGTGGAGCGCACTTTCTGGCGGCGGAAATGGTCGCGGATCGCGTTCTGCACGATGCGCTGGAAAAGCAGGGGGAGCTCAGCCGCGGGCCGGTCGGGATATTTCTCGGCGAGGCGCATCATTGCGTCCTGGACGATGTCGAGCGCGGCCTCGTCGTCGTGCACCGCAAAGACCGCCTGCTTGAAGGCGCGCCGCTCCACGGAGGCGAGGAAATCCGACATCTCCTTCGAAGTGGCCAGGGTCGCTCCTAGTTCGGGGGTGCGGGCATGGTAACAAACGCCCGTCCCAGCGCCCCTTTCTGGCCAATGCGGCGCCGCCGCATTTTTGGCTTGACCAACCTACGGTCAGCCGCTAATCTCGATCGTTCCCCGACCGAAAACGCTCGATTTACAAGGCCTTAGCATGGAACTGAAACTTCCCCCGACGGTGGGTGCCGGTGAAGTTCTGACCGGCGCCGAGATCCTGCTGCGCTGCCTGCAGGCCGAGGGTGTCGAGCACATCTTCGGCTATCCCGGCGGGGCGGTCCTGCACATCTACGACGCGATCTTCAAGCAGAAGGCGATCAAGCACGTGCTGGTGCGACACGAGCAGGGGGCGCTGCACGCCGCCGACGGCTACGCGCGCGCGACCGGCAAGCCCGGCGTGGCGCTGGTGACCAGCGGTCCCGGCGTGACCAACGCCGTGACCGGGATCGCGACTGCATATATGGATTCGATTCCGATGGTGGTGATCACCGGCCAGGTGCCGACGCACGCGATCGGCGAGGACGCGTTCCAGGAATGCGACACCGTGGGCATCACGCGACCTTGCGTGAAGCACAACTTCCTTGTGAAGGACGTGAGCGACCTTGCGGTCACCCTCAAGAAGGCGTTCCACATTGCCACCACCGGCCGGCCCGGCCCGGTGCTGGTGGACATCCCGAAGGATGTCTCGAACATGACGGCGCGATTCCACTATCCCGAGCGCATCAGCCTTCGTTCGTATTCGCCGGTCACGCGCGGCCATGGCGGGCAGATCAAGAAGGCCCTGCAGCTGCTGCTGGCCGCGCGTCGTCCCATGATCTACGTGGGCGGCGGCGCGATCCTGGGAGAGGCGTCGGCGGAAGTCACCGAGTTCGTCCGCTTGCTGGGGTTCCCGGTCACCAACACCCTGATGGGGCTGGGCGCCTATCCCGCGAACGACAAGCAGTTCGTCGGCATGCTCGGCATGCACGGGACCTACGAAGCCAACCACGCGATGCAGAATTGCGATGTGTTGCTGGCGGTCGGCGCCCGGTTCGACGACCGCGTAATCGGCAATCCCGCGCATTTCGTCGCAGGCAACGCGGCCCGCAAGATCATCCACATCGACGTCGACCCCTCGTCCATCTCCAAGCGCGTGCGGGTCGACGTACCGATCGTGGGCACCGTGAAGGACGTCATCACCGACCTCATCGCGCAGGTGAAGGCCGGCGCGCAGCGCCCGGATCCCGCGGCGCTGGCGGCGTGGTGGGTGCAGATCAACGAGTGGCGCGCCAAGGATTGCCTCAAGTTCAACCGCAAGTCCGAGCTGATCAAGCCGCAATACGTGATCGAGAAGCTCTACGAGATCACCCAGGGTGACGCGTACATCACCTCCGATGTGGGCCAGCACCAGATGTGGGCCGCGCAGTTCTACCGCTTCGACAAGCCGCGCCGCTGGATCAATTCGGGCGGCCTGGGGACGATGGGCGTGGGGCTGCCCTACGCGATGGGCGTGAAGATGGCCGTCCCGGACGCGGAAGTGGCGTGCGTGACGGGCGAGGCGTCGATCCAGAGGTGCATCCAGGAGCTCTCGACCTGCAAGCAGTACCACCTGCCCGTGAAGATCGTGAACCTGAACAATCGCTACATGGGCATGGTCCGCCAGTGGCAGGAATTTTTCCACGGTAACCGTTACGCCGAGTCGTACGTGGACGCGCTGCCGGACTTCGTGAAGCTCGCCGAGGCCTACGGCCATGTCGGGATGCAGATCACCAAGCCCGCCGACGTGGAGGGGGCGCTCAGGGAAGCGTTCGCCATGAAGGACCGCCTGGTGTTCCTCGACTTCATCACCGACCAGACCGAGAACGTCTTCCCGATGGTGCCCGGCGGCAAGGGCATTTCGGAGATGATCCTTTCCGAAGAACTCTGAGCGTCGCCCGCCCTCGACGGAAGTTATTCGGGGGCGGGGTCCGACTCCGGCACGATCACCGCCACTGGATCCCAGCCTACGCGGGATGACCTGACAAGAACGCCATGCGACATCTCCTCTCCATCCTGGTCGAAAACGAAGCCGGCGCGCTGTCCCGGGTAGCGGGGCTGTTCTCCGCGCGCGGCTACAACATCGAAACCCTCACGGTTGCGCCCACCGAGGACGTGACCATGTCGCGCATGACCATCGTCACCACCGGCTCCGACGAGATCGTCGAGCAGATCACCAAGCAGCTGAACAAGCTGGTCGACGTGGTCAAGGTGGTCGACCTGTCGGAAGGCAAGCACATCGAGCGCGAGCTGATGCTCGTGAAGGTGCGCGCCGCTGGCAAGGACCGCGAAGAGATCAAGCGCACCGCGGATATCTTCCGCGGGCGCATCATCGACGTCACCGACAAGTCCTACACGATCGAGCTCACCGGTACCACCGAAAAGCTCGACGCCTTCCTGGAAGCGCTCGACCGCAGCGTCGATTTTCAGGTGAATGAAAAACTGAGAATTATTTTTATACCTGCTTGGATGATTGCGTAAGTATCTATTC